>CP130741.1:3000000-3300000 GCA_030586155.1 Eubacteriaceae bacterium ES3
AAATATGTTTCCCAGCCTTCAAGACCGACCAGTTTAATGGCTTCTTCAGCCTTTTCTTTGCGTTCTTCCGGTGACACATTCTGAACTTCCAGTCCGTATTCCACATTTCTCAAGACATTTCGGTGACTGAATAAACCAAAATGCTGAAAAACCATGGCGACTTTTTTACGTCTCAGATGCTGTAACTGATTTTTGTCATACTCACAGATATTTTCACCATCAATCAACACCTGGCCCCGGGTCGGAATGTTTAACATATTCAAGCAGCGAATCAGTGAAGATTTACCGCTTCCTGAAAGTCCTACGATGACAAACATCTCACCTTCTTCAATATCCAGGCTGATATTATTAACCCCAACTGCCAGTCCTGTCTCTTCTCTGACCTCCTGGATAGATTTTCCTTCATCCAGCATTTGAAGAGCGCGTTCCGGCTTTTTGCCAAACACCAGGGTCAGATCTTTGATACTAACTTTATAGTCTTCCATCCTATTCACTCTCCTTCATGTTATTTGCAGTTCCCTGCAGGACGCGGTCAAGTATAATGGCTAAAAAAACAATTCCTAACCCGGCCTGGAATCCATCACCAATTTCCAGTCGTCTTATGGCAATCAGGACCTGTTCACCGATTCCTTTAGCCCCGATCATTGATGAAATAACAACCATCGACATGGCCATCATAGTTGTCTGATTGATTCCGGTCATGATGGTAGCCATAGCTTGGGGAAATTCAATCTTGAAAAGCATTTGTTTTGCTGTTGAACCAAAGGATTTCCCTGCTTCGATGACCTCCTTGTTCACATTGGAAATTCCCAAATAGGTCAATCTAATCAGTGGCGGCAAGGCATAAGTCGTCGTCGCAATAACCGCCGGGACAATACCAAAGCCAAAAAACATAATCGCCGGTAAAAGATAAACAAAGGAAGGCATGGTCTGCATCCCATCTAGAATTGGCATAATGATCTTTCTGGCCATTTCTTTTTTTGAAACCAGAATCCCCAGCGGAATACCAAACAGTATTGAAGCTAGCACTGAAATAATAACAATAGCCAGGGTATAAATCATCATCTCCCATAAACCAAAAAGACCGATTAATAACAGCATAAAAGCCAAACCTAGTCCAGTTCTCAAATTATATAGCTTCCAACCGGCAGCAAAAAGCGCAATAATTAAAAGCCACCAGGGAATAATCGAAATAACTCCTTGAACACTATAAAAAATACTTAAAATAACACTGCTGATGGCATCAAAAAGCCAATCAAGATTGATCATCAGCCAAGCGACTGCGCGATCAATCGGCTCGGCAATTTCAAACCTCAGTGTCTCTGGAAATCCACCCATACCTTTTTCCTCCTCTAATTGAATATAGAGATGGCTCTCTATTTTCCTATTCTGACAGAATACAAACCAGCACCTGAAAGTGCTGCAGCTAACACGTTTCTGTCTTTTTTACTTTTTAGCCAGAAGCAGCTCCCTATCCTCTTTGCAAATAGCAAATCGCCGCTTCCTCAAACAATTGCATCTTAACCTTCTTTTTAAGAATACATTAGGCCTGAATTGTCATATCCAATTCAGGCCTAATGCTTAGATACCTTTTCATCAGTCAACCAACAAAAAGATTATTAACAACTCAATATTTTCTTACGACTCTACATATGCCATGATTTTCTCAAAAGCGTCTGCCGTAACCATCCCTTCAATTAGGTCAGGATTTTGACTAATAAACCATTTTGCCGCTTCGGCTGCTTCAACTTCATTTTCCTGCATATAAGCCAATCCTTCACTGGTTATAGCTGAAGATGTTGAATAGTTGCTTAAGAACTCAGTGATTTCTGGATAACGCTCTTCAAAATCGCTGGTCACAACAACGGTAACCGTAACTGCTGCAAATCCACCTTCACCTACTTCATAGCCTTCAGGACTATACTCAGTGTCACCAAGCAGAGTCATATCATAAAGTCCCATAATCCAGGTTGGTTCCCAATAATAACCGACCCATGGTTCACCTCTTTCATAGGCCCCAGATAAAGTCGCTGTTAAAGCTGCTGTGGAATCGATTGAACGGAAGGTATAGAACTCATCCAATCCATAGGCTTCCATTTTTCTCTGCATGAATGCTGTTACTTCCCAGCCTTCAGGTCCACCATAGATGATACCTAAATCTCCACCTTCAGGATCTGGAAACAGCTCTGGATATTTTTTTAAATCCTCAACTGTTTTTAAATCTGGTGCAATTGCATCCGGCCCTTCAACCATATAGGTTGGAACATAGAGCCCCTGGTAATCATCATCGAAATTAATACCTAATTCTACATAATTACCATCTGCAAGGTCTTGCTCATATGAAGGTATGTTATCACTCCACATTTCGACTACGACATCCATATCACCAGTTGTTAAGCCAGAGACTTCGACCGCTGTATCAGCGACAACGATTTCTGTTCCTACGCCATAACCTTCTTCTACAATAATCTTTACAATCTGATCATGGAATGCATTACTATCCCAATCACCTTCTCCAATGACAATCTTACTCTCCTCTTGTGGCGCACAAGCGGCCATCGCAAACACCATGACAAACGTCATGAGCAGTACCGTTAATCTTTTCATAACACCTCCGAATTGAACTAATATTTTTATGACGCACTAAAGTGACAACTTTATATTATCACACAAAGTTGTCACTTGTCAAATTTTACGAGTAATAACCTCTGGCTTCTTCACTCATGCTGATATAAATCGTTTTTAAACGACTGTAGGCTTCAAGGGCCGATTTATGGTTTTCCCGACCATATCCCGATTTTTTAATGCCGCCAAAGGGGGTCCCCGATGGGGCTAAATGATATTCATTTATCCAGAACAAACCGGTATCAATTTTTTTTGCCACCCTAAGGGCTCGGTTAATGTCTTTGGTCCAGCAGGCTCCAGCCAGTCCAAAATCATTGTCATTAGCCATCTCAATGGCTTCCTCTTCAGTTTTAAAGGGAATCACTACAAGAACTGGTCCAAATATTTCTTCCCGGGCAATCCGCATCTTGTTACTCACATCAGCAAATAATGTCGGCTCCATAAAATACCCTTTGTCAAAGGGAGGCCGGGTTATTCTTTTTCCGCCGCATACCAATCTTGCTCCTTCTTCAAGGCCAGTTTCGATATAAGAAAGAACAGTATCCAGCTGCTTCTGATTAATCAAGGTTCCCATCCGGGTCTCTCGTTCAATAGGATTTCCGACCCTTACTTTTTTAAAAATTTTAGCCAGTTTTTCAACCACCTCTTCGTAAACGCTAGCCTCTACAAACAATCGAGACCCTGCATTACAAACTTGTCCCTGGCCGTATAGAATAGCCAAAGCCGCTCCTTCAATAGCTTTTTCCATCGGTGCATCAGCAAAAATAATATTAGCCGACTTACCACCCAGTTCAAGTGTAGCCGGAACCAGAAGTTTGGCAGCGGCCTGACCAATACTTCTCCCTACTGGAGTGGAACCGGTGAAAGCAACCTTACTGATTCGCTCATCAGATATCATTGCCTGACCGACCACCGAACCAGCACCAGGCACCACATTTAAAACTCCCGGGGGGATAATGTCCTTGGTTAACCGCGCCAGTTCAAGTAGCGACAAAGGGGTCTCTGCTGCCGGTTTAATAACGACACAATTGCCCGCTGCCAGAGCCGGCGCCAATTTCCAGCCAGCCAGCAGAAAAGGGAAGTTCCAGGGAATGATCTGGGCTACCACACCATAAGGCTCTTTCATAATCATTGTGATATTTTCAAGATCATGACTCAGGCATTCATCGGTTTCTACCCGTACCACACCGGCAAAGTAATCAAACTGATCGGCAATCGCAAGTATGTCCTCAACGGTCTCTTTAATCGGCTTACCGCTATCTAATGATTCGATACGCGCTAACTGATTTATATTATCGTGAATCACATAGGCTATATCAGCAAGCAATGCTGCCCGCTCAGTAATTGACTTTTCCTTAAATGTGACTTGCGCCTCGGTAGCTGCCGTTACAGCTTTTTCTACATCTGTCCCCGATCCTTTTGAAACTTCGGCCAGCTGTTCTCCGGTTGCTGGATTATAAACCTCCAACACTTCTCTGTTGGCCGCATCTACAAACTCACCATTTATAAATAATCCATATTTTTGAACTTTCAACATATTTCCTTTCTCTTATCATAAACAAGACTTTTTATATATTCTTACTTAAATAACTGCTATGTTTTCCGATAAGTATACTTAATACCATGATTTTTCTCATCCATTTATATGTACAATACAAGTTAAAAAACGACTAGCTTATTCACCTCTTTGCCAATGATTGATATTAATTTCAATAATCGTCGGCTGTTCTTTTTTAAAGCTGTCGGTTAGTGCTGTTTTTAGTTCTTCTTTATTTACTGGCATTACCCCATCAATATCATAGGCCCTTGCCAGTTTTAAAAAGTTAGGGTTTTTATTGTCAACAGCAATAAAAGAGTCAAAGCCCATAGCAGCTTCATTTCTTTTTATTTCACCGTAACCACCATTGTTCCAGATGACAATCGGAATTGGCAATTTTTGTTCACAGGCCACTGCCACTTCCTGCATGGTAAACTGAAAACCACCGTCACCAATTAAAGCAATCATGTTTTTCTCAGGATTAGCCACTTTAGCACCAATCGCCGCTGGCATCGAATAACCAAGGGTACCGAACCCTACCGGATGTAAAAAAGTTCTGGGGGCTAAGCTATCATATTCACTCAAGGCAATATAAGCGGCTGTGGTCATATCTGCCAGAAGGATTTCTTCCTCTCCTAATGACTCTCTAAAAACCGATAAGACCTCCATCGCCATATCGTAGGTTTTATCATTTCCAGTAACAGCTGGACCAGTTTGGATAGCCGCTTCTTTGAGCGCTTTAATTTTAGCTTCCGGTTTAAAATCTTTCACTTCAAGCATTGGTAATATGCTTTCCAGTAAAATCTTACAATCGCCTTTAACGCCATAATCAGCAGGTACATTTCTATAGAATGCGTCACTGTCAATGTCAAACTGCAGCAGCTGTCCTTTAAGCTTTAAGTCATTTTCCCATAAATCAGTGGGTGACAGCTGAGTTCCTAATGCCAGGACCAAATCAGATTCTTCCACATACTGGCGAACCCCTTTAAAGGGTAAACGGGTTCCCAGACACAAATCATCTTGATCTGATACTACACCCTTCCCGGCACAGCTAGAAACTACCGCTGCTTTAATTTTCTGACTGAGGTTTCTTACTTCTTTTGCTGCATCAACCGCACCACCGCCTGTAATAATAGTAACCTGCTTAGCCTGATTTATCATATCTGCCGCTTTTTTCAGCTGATCTTCATAAGCTGTCATACATATCGTAGGTACAGTTTTACAAGACGAATCTAAAAGAACTGTTTCTGCTAATATATCTAAAGGCACTTCCGCATGAACTGGTCCCGGTCGACCAGAAACTGCTAACCGGTAGGCTGCTGCAATCGTCTCCTGTATCTTATCGGCAGAACTGACCCGTCGACTTTCTTTAGCCACTGCCCCAGCAACAATTGTAGAATTTCTAAGCTCATGAAGAAACCCCGTAGACTGATTCATAATCGTTGTCGGCAGCTGGCTGGAAATGACTACCATGGGAACGGCATCCAGATAAGCCTGACCCATTGCAGTCAGGATATTGGTCAAACCCGGTCCAGTAATGACAATCGCCGTTCCTGGCTTGCCCGTGCTTCTCCCATAACCATCAGCCATGAAACCGGCCCCACTTTCATTTCGGGTTGTGATATGTTTAATCTTGCTTTTGGAAAGGGCCTCGTAAATTTTTAAATTATGGACACCAGGAATTCCAAAAACGGTATCCACACCAATTTTTTCCAAGGCATCGACAAGCAGCTGACCGCCTGTCATTTTAATTTCTGACATATTAACCTCCAGGTTATTGATTTATTTATCAATATATTATATATTAATATAATAATATATTTTATTATGGCGAAAGGAAGTCCTATGTCACAAATTCAATCTTTACGCGACCATGTCTGCAGCTATATCCATGAGAAAATTAAGGATGGTGGACTGGTTCCCCATGAAAAACTGAGCGAAGCACAAATCTGTAGCGACTTGAAAATAAGCCGCACGCCGGCTCGGGAAGCCCTGATTATGCTGGCTACCGAACACATCATTGACTATGTTCCCCGAAAGGGCTTTTATGTCAAAAAAATTACTGTTGAAGATATGCTGGAATATTACAGTCTGATGAGCAACCTCGATGCTTTTGCCGCCAGTCTGGCTATCGACCACCTGACACAAAAAGATTATCAGCGTATGGAAGAACTGATCGCCAAAACAAATCTGGCTATTGAATATGACAATCTTGATGATTTCATTGCACTGCAGGAAGCATTTCATCAGGTTTACATCAGTAAATCCCATAACACCCCCCTTATTGAAACCATTGCTTCCTTAAGCTCGCGCTACATTCCGCTGACTTACAATAAAAAGAAAGTCGATCAAAAAACATACAAGGAACTGCTTTACAAAAGCAATGAGGGGCATAAGAAAATGCTTGATTATTTTATTAACCGCGAAAAAAATCTTTTGGCTGATTACATCAAGACGATTCATTGGGAAACAACAGATGTTGACTTCTTATAATCACCGTTTTTATAAAATATATAATATATTATATTAAATATATTATATTTTCTTGTAACTGTCAAATTGGCATACTCTGTCAATTTAAAAAATTACTCAGAAAGCAGGTAAAAATGCAAAAAAAATCACTAAAAATCGTCATCAGCGACTTTGAAAATGCTTTAAACAGAGATCTGGAATTCGAAAAGGAATTAATTCATAAAATAATTCCAGATGCCGAAGTTATTATTCATCCATTTAAGAATCAGGAAAGTCTTTATCAGACTCTAGCAGATGCAGATGGTCTTCTAACCGCCTATCTGACGATGGACAAAGACTTTTTTGATCATTGCCCTTCCCTCAAAGCCATCAGTATTAATGCCACGGGCTATACCTGTGTGGATTTGAACGAAGCCAAAGAAAGAAATGTGGCCGTCTGTGCTATCAGAGAATACTGTACCGAAGAAGTAGCCGACTTTGCCATGGCACTACTGCTTAACCTGGCAAAAAAAATCAAACAGCACCAGGACAATCTGGAAAATAAAAACCTCTGGAATTATGAACTGGTCGGGGAAGTTATGGCACTTCGTGACAGCACCCTGGCTATTTTCGGATTTGGCCGGATTGGACAGGCTCTTGCCAGTAGGGCCAAAGCTTTCGGGATGAAAATTCTGGCAGTTGACCCCTTTCTGCCTGAAGAAGTTGCCAGAGAGCTTGGTGTCTCTTTGGTCGATGCACAATATGCCATGGAGCGGGCTGATATTATCAGTAACCATATGAGTGTCAGCACGAATAACGCTGCCATGTTTGATAAAAACTTTTTTATCGGTCTTAAAAAGAAACCTATTTTTCTCAACCTGGCCCGGGGCGCTAGTGTTGATGAGTCAGCTTTAGTGGAAGCATTAGATAGCGGTCTGGTTTCTGCCGCAGGTCTTGATGTGCTGGTTGATGAAAACCCCAATACCGCTCTACATCCGCTTTTTATCCGCAGCAATGTGATTATTACTCCCCATGCTGCCTTTTATTCCCAGGCTTCAATGAGAAAACTGCAGAAAATATCCTGCAATAATTTGAGCTATTGCCTGACCGGCCAATTTGATTTGACAGATCATCTGCTGTAATAGCAAAGTCCGAAGTAACATTTGTCTACTTCGGACTTTATTGTTTTTAATGAAAATAATTTTATTTCCAGGTTTCAAAAGCTGTTTCAGCAAATTCAAGATTCGGTAGAACCAGATTTTCCATCATCATCTTCAAAACAACCATAGCTTGCTGATATTGAGGATCATCCTCGGAAGCATCTGGAGAAAGTCGGGTACCTGCCAGTGAAGTTGTCCGAATAGCACCGTACATGGCCGCCAACCGCAAACGTGATGCTTTCTCCTCTTCACTTAATCCATCAAAATAATACTCCGCAAAAGCATTCCATAGTCGCATTCCTTCATCTTTTGAAAGACCGATCAGCTGCATAAACATCTCTTCTGAAGGATTAGAACTCAAGAATCCCGGAAGTGCATTATAAATCCCGGCAAGTTCCCAGATAGGATGGCCATAACCAAAATCATCCATATCAATCAGCAGCAGTTCATCATCCTGAAGCATGATATTTCGACCATGAAAATCACCATGAACAGCGGTATGACGTTCCGGCACAAATTCCACAGCTTTATTATAGGCATCGATCCATTCATCCGGAAAGATCTTTCGGAATGGTTCCATGATACCAATGAATTTATCGCCAACGTTTTTTACATCCGGTGAATCGAGTTCTGTTCCGGCCAGTAATACCGCCAATTCTGCATATTGTTTTGCTTTTCTGTCAAAGTCCTCGGGATGTTGATGGAGATAGCCGCTCAGCGAATCTGATATAATCAGTTCATAGATGACGCCCACGCCATCAGGTGTCATAACTGTTTCAAAAGGTATTGCGGTTGGTACCCCTTTGACAAAGGCCGCTCGAGTGCTTTTGAGGCCTTCTTTTAGACCATCATCGGTATTCTGTCCAAAAAATGTTTTCAGAATACTCTCTGGTGTCAGGCGATAAACAGCTCCAAATCCGCCTTTTCCAATAAATTCAAGCCCTTCTGTATCTACAAATCTCAGTTTTTTCTTGACATTTAAAATTTCAGTAAAACCGGTCATATCAAAGATGTCGTATATTTCCGGCGAAACATTTAGAACGGTTACATCTTTATCTGCTTTTTTAAGCTTCATCAGCACCCTTAATCCAGCACTTGAAATATAGACAAGTTTATCAGCGTCTAAGACCACATCCTTTTCTTCGCCACAAAGTTCAAATACTTCTTTTTCAAACTCCATGGCATTTGTCGAATCAATTCTTCCTTCAATCATCAAATTTCCGTTTTCAGCCTTTTCAACCATAATAATCATTTCCTCCTGATATAGATTTATTTGTGCCTCCGATTAGTCCGGAGCTAAATAATTTGTTAAAGTATCTATCAGATATTGATATGCAGTCTCAGATTATTAAGCGTCATGGCATTGACGTATTCCACCTGATCGCATGAATTCATCACCATTCTAATACCAATGTGCGATATTTCATCTTCCGGATTCAAAAGTTTAATATATTCTCTGGGATCAAAGCGAATACAGTCATCTCTAAATCGCAAAATAGCCTCCCGCTCCTTCAAAACCAGCTTAAAATCCATATTGTGGGGTTTCCCGTCATTGAAACCATAGGTAATAATGTTTTTTCCCATTTCTTCCACATAAAGAGAAATCAGACCGGCCTCTCTTTTTCTTACACCGCTATCCAAACAGAAATCCATGATCTGTCGAGAAACCTCCATGACCTGCTCATTCGTCGCCATGCTTCTTTCATACTTTCGTTCTATTGCTGCATCAAATTTTTCATCAAGAAATAGATAATTTTCAGTTTTAGCTGGCAGCTTATGCTCATGGACATACGCCAGAATAAAGACAACGATCAGGGTAAAAACTTCACCAACCGGAAATGCCATCCACACACCATCGGGACCAAGGAGGTTACCCAGCACTAGCGCACTGACTACAACAAAACCAAAATTATCCAGGAAACTGACAAAATTGGACAATTTCAGTTTATGAGTCCCCTGCAGATAATTCATCACAACAATATTCATACTGTAAAGTGGCAGACTAACGGCATAAAACCTGACGGCATGAGTTGCCATTGTCTGAACTTCCTGGGCCGCTTGGGCCCCATACATCTTAACTAATAATGGGGCAAAAAGAAATAGGATAAGCGCAATCGGTAAAACAATCGTGACAATCTTTTTCAATCCGGATTTCACAAGGCAATTTAAGGACGTACGGTCTTCTTCTCCATAAAACAGACCTGCCAGCATCAGGGTTGCAAGTCCGATCCCCGTACCTACAGAACCAAAAAGACCAACCATATTGGACTGAATGGAAAGTGCCGCTACTGCCCCGCTGGAAGCGATAAACAAAAGCAGTTTATTCAGACAGAGGGTTCTCATAGTGTTACATAGCCTGGATACCGCAGTCGGTGCTCCGATGACGAACATGGACGGAACACCTTTCATATCTGCATGACGAAAATCCGGTCGAAACATGATATCCTTTTTTGCAAAATGCAGTAACAAGACAATCAAAGCTGCATAATAACTGATCGAAGTAAACAAAGCCATGCCAAACATTCCCCAGGGGAGAACAAATGCCACCAGCATATCTCCGGAAATATTAACGCCAGTCATAGTCATTGTTGCTTTCATAACCCGGCTTCTGTCATTATCCAGCTGCATGATCGGTGTCAGAAGATTCATCATTATCATTCCAGGAATTCCCAGCCCCAAGCCAAACAGGTAATTCCTTGTCGGTTCATGGAGCTGGGCATTGCTGCCGGAGGCACCCAAAGCTGTCGCCAGCGAACCGGAGAACAGCACCAGCACCAGCATAAAGACCAGACCGGTAATCAAGCCAGTAATCAGCATGGCTGAAAAGCTTCTTTTAGCCTCATCAACCTTTCCGCCACCTAAAAGCTTGGCACATACAGTCTGAAGGCCAGATGAAAATACGCCACCAACAGCTGCGATAATTACAAATACCGGACTGGCAAGTCCATAAGACGCCATGGCATCTACACCCAGAAAATTTCCAATTACAAGTCCGTCAATCAACATCCCTATCAGGGTAACCATAGCACTCATAACCATAATCCAAAGGGTACCGCTAAATAAATTGTCTACTAAATTTCCTTTCTTATTCATCTATAACTCCCCATTTCTTAAAATCATCAAAAAAACCATCTGTCACAGGATAAGTGGCATAGAGTCACTCTTCCGGACAAATGGTCTTTGTGTAAATATTTAATAAAATTATAAAAGGGCAGAGTCCGCCCAACTTTTTGGACTTCCATAGATTTGTGCATCCTATCATAACTCTGTAAACCCTTTCTGAAAATTTTGTCTAAAAATAGACAGAATATACGTTTTCATAATTATAGAATAAGCATAGCACAAATAGGAAGATTATACAATGAGCAGATCAACTTCAAGTAATAACTGAACTTTTGATGAAAAATAGAACAATCATATGTTTATAAGTTGGTGGCAGGCACAAAAACTACTTGATTTTCATCGGTATTCCTGAAACGCAGAAGTATACCTCATCAGCCCGAGCCGCTACCAGCTGATTCATCCGGCCGGCGATATCTCTAAAATAACTGCCCAGTTTATAAGCCGGCACCAGGCCCATTCCCACTTCATTGGAAACCAGCACCAGGGTTTTATCCTGACAAACTTCCAGAAGCTTTTCCACTTCCTGTTTAATCAGATCTTCGATCTGACCAACCGTTTCCATTGTGCAGTTATCATAATCAACCTGCTGATCCAGCATATTGTTGGTCACCATTACGGTCAGGCAATCAAAAAGCAGAACTTGGGCTTCTGTGAAAGCCGAATCATTGTTTAATTTTTCAAAATCCTTATAGGCTTCGATGGTCTGCCACTCCGATGGCCGCTGAGCCTGGTGTTTTTTTATGCGGTCCTTCATCCCATCATCAAAAGCGATGGCCGTAGCAATATAGGCCACTTCTTTATTAAAGGCTTTGGCCGTTTCTTCGGCAAAAGTGCTTTTGCCGCTTCGGGCGCCACCCGTTACAAATATCAGTTTTCCCATTTTACCCCTTCCACTTCTTCAGAAACTCTATCAGACGATGATTCGCCTGGCTGCTTTTTATAGCTATACGGAAATAGCTCTGATCGAGACCGGAAAAATCTTCACACGTACGCAGACTCATCCCAGCCTGTTCGATGTCATTTTTCAACTTGAGACTGGATACCCCACTCTTTATCAGACAGAGATGAAAATCAGTGGCACTTTTAAAAACTTCGAACGCAGAAATTTCCTGCAGTTCCCTGTAAACTCTTTCTCGTTCAGAGTTAATAAGAGCAATTGTCTTCTTCGCAAAGTCCTTTTCCTGATAAACCTGACTCAAGGCGATCAGTCCCAGGCTGTTGACGGTCCAGGGTTCCTTATAGCGCATCATCCCTTCAATGATTTTCGGATTTCCGGCGCCATAACCTATTCGCAATCCCGGCAGGGCATAAAATTTAGTCAGCGATTTTAGCACAAAAAAATTCCCCTGATCCAGATCTTCACTAAGCATTCCTAGCTGACCGGTAAAGTCCATAAATGATTCATCAAAAAACCAGGTCATTTCCCAATCGGGAATGTTCATCCATTCCTTAATTTGATCATTTGAATAAATAACTCCAGTCGGGTTATTAGGATTACATAAAAAAAGCAGATCCGGTTTCTCTTCTACAAGGGCGGTTTTGAGTTTATCGGCCGTCAGCCTGAAGCCTTCTTCCTTTGTTAAGACCAGCTCAGACACCTCACAGCCATAAAGCTTGAGAGCTCGGCTGTATTCGTTAAAGGTCGGCTGAATAATCAGAGCTTTTTTTCCAGCCATGGATCTGGCCAGCAAATAGATCAGCTCAATTGCCCCGTTACCCAGAATCAGCTGATCTGGCCGTTTAGAAATCTCTGCCGCCAGTTTTTCAAGGGCTGTCTGACCGGTAATTTCCGGATAATCAACCAGGGTGTCAATTCCTTCTTTCAGTTTTTCTTTAATCCCTTGAGGAATCCCCAGCGGGTTTATATTGACGCTAAAATCAATCATATCCGCTCTTTCCCCGAAATAACCGCCATGTTTATTCATTATCTCTCCTAAACCAAAATCAGAATCACAACGCCCACAGCAATACCTAGTACCATGGTCACAATTTCGCTGGCATACATAATCCCTACTGTCTCTCTGATATCCAGAAGATTTAAGGGTGTTTTGGCAACACCAATGGTCGGTTTCTCGAGAACCTGACCAAAATAGTGATTGGTTCCACCAAGCTGTATCCCCAGGAGGCCAGCCACCACTGATTCCGGATGGGCCGAATTAGGACTTTTATGATTAAATCGATCACGTCGAAAAACTGCCAGGCCATCTTTAAAAGAATAACCCAGAAAAAATCCTGCCACGAGCATCAAAAAGCTGCCCAATCGAGCCGGCACAAAATTAATAATATCGTCAAAAATTGCCGATGCAGCACCAAACTCCCGATAAGGTTCCTGTATATATCCAACCATTGAGTCAAGAGTATTCACTGCTTTGTAGGCCATTACCAGAACGACTGGGTTGAGCCAGGGAATCGGTAACAAAGCTCCCAGAAATAAGTAGAAAATCGGTGCCAGAACACCATCAATAGTATTCTCAGCAGTTGTTTCAATGGTTGCTCGAATAATTTCTTTTTCTGTCAATGATTGGGTATCCCGGCCCACCAGATAGCCGACTTGAATCCGCGATTGTTCCAGGTCTCCCTTTTTTAAAACTCTGAGCACCTTCATGACTTCCTGAGCCAGAGTTTTAGCTGCAAGCGCCATGGTGATCAGATAAATGTTTAAAAGAGTATACAAAATAAAGCTAGCCTGATAAGTAAGCCACTGTAATCCGACTACTATAAGCGCCGTAAATAAGACAACGATAATAAGTAGAGCAACACCTTTAGCCCGGCGATTGGATCCTTTGTTCATTATTTTGTTCAAAAACCCAATCGCCTTACCGATTAAAATAATAGGATGCAAAAGAAATGCAGGATCACCAATCAGCCAGTCGAGGATAACACCAAACGTGATCAGGAAGAGCCAGTAACCGCCACCTAAGCCAAATGATAGTCCTTGAGCTAAATCCAGGCTCACTGTCCTATTTCTCCAATAATTGACATGATTTTTTCCATATCCATGTTTTCTTCCACCGTTTGAGCCAGACTGTCATATTGTTCTTCTTTAAAAGCCTTAAAATCAAAGGCTCCAGTTGAATCATCCAGATTCTTTTTGGCTTTTAAAGTTGCAATTATTTTCTCGCGGAAAGCATCATTATCAAAAATTCCATGAAGGTATGTTCCCATGACGGTCTGATCTTGCGCAACTACTCCATCAATGGTTCCGTCTTCCAGAGTTGCAAAAGATTTTTCACCATCCAGGGCCTGACTCTCGCCCATATGGATCTCGTAACCTTCAACCTTCATTCCAGCCAGCTCCATACCCATAAAGTCTGTCGAAATAACACCTTCGGTCCGAACGGTTCGTTTCTCCTGGCCGATTGTCGTCACGATGTTTAGAAGCCCCAGGCCTTCAATCGATCCCAGGCTTGATTCTACACCATGGGGATCTCTGATTTCTTTACCAAGAAGCTGATATCCGCCACAGATTCCAACGACCGGTACACCAGTAGCGTGGATTCTTTTAATCTCATCACCCATCTTGCTCATGACAACATGGTTGGTGTCATCCATCGTATTTTTGCTTCCGGGAACAACTAACAGATCAGGGTTGGCCAACTGCAGTTCCCGCTGATTACGATAATATTCCACCCGTACGTCGGGATGCATATCAAAGGCCGTACAGTCGGTAAAATTGGACAGATGCGGCAGGTATACCACACCAATTGTTATATCGCCTTCATTCTGACGATCAAAACGCTCAGTTACCGAGTCTTCATCATCAATGACAAATCGTTTATAAGGAATAACTCCCAGACAGGGAACATTGACCTTTTCTTCGATCATTTCAATGCCGGGTTTCAAAAGCTCCACATCACCACGGAATTTATTGATAATAAAACCTTTAATCCGAGCCCGCTCTTCTGGCTCCAGCAGTTCAATGGTTCCGTATATTGAAGCAAAAACTCCACCTTTATCGATATCTCCGATTAAAACGACCGGGGCATCAACCATCTCAGCCAGTCCCATGTTGACAATATCATTTTCTCGCAGATTAATTTCTGCCGGGCTTCCGGCACCTTCGATGGCGATCACCTGATGTTCTGCAGCCAATTTATTGTAAGCTTCCATAACAGTTTCTACGAGCTGAGGTTTATGGGCATGATAATCCACTGCATCCATATTGAATTCAGCCTTACCCATCAAAATAACCTGACATCCCACATCAGAATTGGGTTTTAATAAAACCGGATTCATTTCCACCTGTGGTTCGATACGGGCGCATTCAGCCTGTACTACCTGCGCGCGCCCCATTTCTTTTCCATCTCTGGTAATAAATGAGTTCAGTGCCATATTCTGAGATTTATAAGGTGCTACTGACAGCCCCTTATTATTTAAGATTCGGCACATGGCTGCGGTCAGAAGACTTTTTCCCACCGACGAGCCTGTCCCCATAAACATAATATTTTTAGCCATAGCTTTTCCTCTTTTCTTAAAGACTATAGTTTCTCGACCCAGGAAAGTGCCTGGTCCAGACTGTTAACACAATTAGGATAGATAACTTCCGGACGTTTGATGAATAGAATCTTCACGTCTTCCAGATGGGCCGCTTCTATTTTTTCAGTAATACCACCCACATCCCCACTGTCTTTTGTAACCATAAAGCCAATCTGATATTCTTTGATCATGGTCTGATTCATTAAAACCGAAAAAGGCCCCTGCACGGCCAGAATCTGTTTGGGTTTATAGCCCAGATTTTCGCATTTTTTCAAAACCCCCGAGGTGGGTAGAACACGGGCAAAAATCCTATTTTTAGGTAATCCTTCAAAACATTCCAACTGACGACTACCGGTTGTCAAAAGAATATTTTTATCGGAATCTTTGAGCAGCTCATTAAGTTTCTTCTTTGCTTCATCATATGAATCACAAACCAGGGAATCCTCATCGATCAAGGACGGCCGCTCCATTCGCAGATATGGGATATTGGCGGCGTCACAGGACCAAATAGCATTTTGAGAAATTTCCTTTGCATAAGGATGGGTAGCATCAATTACTGCATTAATCCCATAAATAATCATGGTTTCCCGCAGGGATTCCGTATCCAGTTGACCGGAAATTTTCAAAAGATTCGGATCATCCAGAAGCTGATCCGATTGGATGCTGGTTAAGGTCGAATAACAGATCTTGTGTCCAGCTCTCAAAAGCGCACCCGTCAACTCCCGGCTGTCAAGGGTTCCGCCCAGTACCAGAATCACAGCTGGTAACCTCTTGGGGTAATCATTTTTTTCAGGTCTTCGGTTACATAGGTTTTAGAATTCCCAATAATAACCATAGAGAACATATCAATTTCTGCTTCATGCAGATTACCCAGATTAGTGATCACATAAGACTCATCCTGTCGCTTGGCATTTCTGACAATCCCCACAGGTGTTTTTGCATCTTTGTATTTTAATAAGATTTCCTGAGCCTTCTCAATATTATGTGGTCGGCCCTTACTTTTAGGATTGTACAGGGTCACAATAAAGTCCCCGTCACCAGCACAGTGAAGACGCTTTTCGATCACTGCCCAGTCAGTTAAAAGATCTGAAAGACTAATGACCACATAATCATGCATCAATGGCGCACCTAAGGTAGCCGCCGCTGCATTAGCTGCTGAAATACCAGGGATAATCTCAACTGCCACATCACTTTTCTGGTGTTCCACGATTTCCAGCATTATGCCAGCCATCCCAAATACACCAGCATCTCCAGAGCTGACCAGACAAACGGTTTTTCCTTCTTCAGCCAGTTCAAGGGCTTTTTCACAACGGTCAATTTCACGGCGCATTCCTGAAGAAAGCACTTCTTTATCGCCGATCAAATCAGCAATAATATCAACATAGGTTTTATAACCCACAATGATATCTGCTGTTTCAATGCTGTTTCTGGCCGCTTCCGTCATATGTTCATAAAGTCCCGGACCAATTCCGGTTACATATATCTTTTTCATCCTTTTCCTCGTCCTTTACACATTATTTTCCCGCCAGACAGAAAGGGTAATCCCGTCCAGTTTTTTCTTTTCGATCAGACATTCCCCAAATCCGGAGGCTACATAGCCGCAGGGTTCAGAAACGGCATACATCCCGGTGGTCTGAAAAACGAAATCAGAGCCTTCAAAACGATTTTGCACCATTTTGACCATTTCATCCGGAATGATCACCTTTTTTGCCCCTAACGCCTGACAGGCTTCGGTGATCCCCGCTTCATCAGCTTTCAAAGAAACGGTTGCCAAAAGCTTAATACTTCTTAGATCAAGTCCTACTGATAAAAATGTTTCTTCAATTTTTGATAAAATCTTTTCACCAGACACATTACGCCGACAACCAATCCCAATTATGATATTTTTGGGCACCAGACGCACCTGGGGAAGGCCGTAATCACATTCTTCAAGTCTAGAGCTGATTCGAATCACCCCTGATAAATCTGCAAGCTTTCCGGCATCAGGACAAACCACCAGATTATATGGCAAATCTAGTCCACTCAGATTCACTTGATCCTCACTGATAATCCCAATTTTCTCACCATTAAGAATCTGAGCGGTAATATCTTTGGCAGCGGTAAAATCCGCTATTTCACAATTAATTTTTTCTGCCAGTACATCCACAGCCATCGTTCCTTTCACATCTGTTCCGGTAGTAATCACAGCTTTTGATCCAAAACGGTCTTCAATCAACCGGGCACAGTCGTTAGCCCCACCCAGATGACCGGATAAAAGACTAATCACAAATTCACCCTTTGTATCCATTACCAGAATCGCCGGATCTTTAGACTTATGCAAAAGATAAGGGGCAGCTGCCCGAACCACAATACCGGTTGCCATAATAGCGATAATTACCGGAAATTCTTTCATGATCTCGCCGAAAAAAGTGCTGATATCAGTTGCAATCAGTTTTTCATTCTCTCCGGCATACTTTTCTTTTGTAAAAATACTCACTTCCCGATCATCCAGGCGCTTTGAAAGCCTGCGGGCGGTTGTCACACCATCTTTAGAAAGAGTGATAATTGCCCATTTTTCCAAGTTTACTCAACCCCTTGACGGTATTCGTGAGTAAATTTAGGATCATAAAGTTTTGATAAACTGTATTCGTCGCCGAGGAAATCCCCAACTAAAATCTGAGCAGTTTTGGTGATATTGGCTTCTTTTACTTTATCGGCAATAGTTTCCAGAGTCCCTAAAACAATTTTCTGATCTTCCCAGGTCGCTCTTTGAATAACGGCAACTGGTGTAGACGGCGCGTAATGGGTCGTTAAACGACTAACCACATCTTCAATCATCTGAACTGATAAAAAGATTGCCATTGATGCCCGATGTGAAGCCAGATCTTCAAGTTTTTCTTTTTCCGGAACCGGAGTTCGTCCTTCCAGACGAGTACAGATAACGGTTTGAGAAACATCCGGCAGGGTAAATTCTTTTTTAAGAGCGGCAGCCGATGCCACAAATGAAGATACACCAGGAACTACTTCATAGGGAATACCCAGCTCGTCTAAACGATCCATCTGTTCTCTGATTGCTCCGTAGATCGAAGGGTCTCCAGTATGGACACGGGCAATTTTTTTGCCTTCATCTGTACCTCTTTTAATCACAGCAATAACGTCATCCAAAGTCATGGAAGCAGAATTAAAAATTTCTGCATCGGCCTTATGACCGCCAATAATTGCTTTATTAACAAGTGATCCGGCATAGATAATAATATCTGCCTCATTAACAATACGCTGTCCCTTAACGGTAATCAGCTCCGGATCTCCAGGACCGGCTCCTACTAAATAAACTGTATTCATAACTTTTCTCCTCTATATTATTACATTTCTTTTACTGCTTGTGCTGCCTGCAGGTGTTCTAAAAATAATGCCTGAATGCCTGAATATTCACCCAAACCTTCTAAAATAACCTGGGTTTCAAACCCCTGGGCTTTTAAAAGGGTATTCCAGGAATCCTCTTCATCACCAGCCAGATCATTCTGTGCATGATCACCAGCGACCAGCATAAAGGGTGCCAGATAGATTTTTTTATATCCTTTTTCCTTTAACTGCGGTAAGATGTCATCCAGTTCAGGGAAACCTTCAACGGTTCCCATGTAAACATCTTTAAATCCCTCACTTTTAAACATATAGTCCAGGCAGGGGTAAACCGAATTGGCGTGATGTTCACTGCCGTGTCCCATGTATAAAAGTGCTTCCCCTTCTTTTAACTCTGGCATAGCTTCCATGACGACAGCAATCGTCTTTTTATAATCATCCACAGATGTTAACAAAGGTTTGCCTAAAGTCAGGACTTCAAAGTCGTCTTCGAAGGCTTTCAGCTCTTTTAAAGTGATGTCATATTCATGACCGTTAATAATATGCGTGGTCTGACAGATCACTTCCGTATAACCCGCATCCTTTAATTTCTGCAACGCTTGAGTCGGTAAGTCAACAATCTCATTGTCTCTTTTCTTCAGCTTATTAACAATCATACGGGAAGTAAATGCCCGGAAAAAATCATATTCGGGATAAGCCACTTTTAACCGTTCTTCAGTTGCTTCAATGGTTTTCTTTCTTGTTTCTGCATAAGAGGTACCAAAACTGATAACCAGTAATGCTTTCTTTGCCATATTCAATACTCCTGTTATTTCATATTTTTTAATGTCTTAAAATGATCTTCGATGGTTTTTAAAAGATCCGCTTCGTTATGTTGGGTCGATAGGAAAATCCCTTCAAACTGTGCTGGCGGCAAGAGATTGCCGGCATCCAGCATTGCTCTGAAGTAACTTGCATAAGCATTTGTGTCCGACGTCATGACCGCGTCATATCCGGTAATTGGGGAATCCGTAAAGAAGAAACAGGTCATCCCTTTAAACCGCACCATCTGGGCTTTAGTGCCAGTCTTTTTAATATTTTCCTTGAAACCTTCTTCCAGCATAATTGCCTTCTTTTCAAGGTCTGTATAAACTTGAGGATTTTCTTTTAAATAAGTTAAAGTATTAAGCCCCATTTTCATGGCAATGGGATTTCCCGAAAGCGTCCCAGCCTGATAAACTCCACCCAGGGGTGCCACACAAGCCATGATATCTTTACGGCCGCCGTAAGCACCAACGGGCATCCCGCCACCGATGATTTTACCCAGAGTGGTCAGATCCGGTTTAATTCCCATCACTTCCTGAGCGCCACCATAAGCAAGTCTGAAACCCGTAATAACCTCATCAAAAATCAGCAACGCGCCTTCATTTTGAGTCAATTCGCGAAGTCCCTTCATAAATCCCATATCAGGCGCTACTACACCCATGTTTCCAGCAACCGGTTCGACAATCACCGCTGCAATTTCATCTTTATTTTCGGCAAACAGAGCCTTAACTGATTCCAGATCATTATAGACAGCTACCAGCGTATCCTTAGCTGTCCCCTGCGGAACGCCAGCAGAGGTGGGCACTCCAAAAGTCAAGGTTCCGGAACCGGATTTAACCAGCAGGGCATCCCCATGACCATGATAGCAGCCTTCAAACTTGATAATTTTATCCCGACCGGTAAAACCACGGGCCAGTCTTAAAGCCGACATGGTTGCTTCAGTTCCGGAATTAACCATTCTGACCTGTTCCATCGTTGGATAGGCCTCAGTAATCATTTTAGCCATTTCAACTTCGATAGCTGTCGGTGCACCATAACTGCCGCCTTTATCCAGAGCTTCCATTATTCCCTGAGTATAAATTGGAGAGGCGTGGCCAAGAATCAGCGGACCCCAGGAACAGATATAATCGGTATATTCGTTTCCGTCGACATCATAAATTTTTGACCCTTTACCGTGATCTATAAAAATCGGTGGCATATTGACTGACTTAAAAGCCCGTACCGGACTGTTAACGCCACCGGGAATCACTTTTTGTGCTCCAATAAACAGATTCTCTGACTTTTCTCGATTCATTTTTTCTCCTTATCCTTCAAACTGCTCGATTAAAGCCGGCAGTTCTTTGGCAAAATAGGTGATGATCATATCTGCACCAGCCCGTTTAATGGAAATCAGGCTTTCATAAATGACTTTCTGGTCCATCAAACCCGCATCGACAGCATTTTTAATCATGGCATATTCACCGCTGACCTGGTAAGCTGCCATTGGCAGATAAGAAAGCTCTATACCCTGAACCAGAATATCCAGATAAGGCATAGCCGGTTTGACCATAATAATATCGGCACCTTCTTCAATGTCCAGCTGCATTTCCTTTAAAGCCTCCCGGGAGTTCGCCGGGTCCATCTGATAAGACCGACGATCGCCAAAAGCCGGAGCCGAATTAGCTGCTTCTCTAAAAGGTCCATAGAAGCTAGATGCGTATTTTGCGGCATAAGACATAATCGGAATAGACTCGAAACCAGCCAGATCCAAAGTTTTTCGCATATGACCAATGCGACCATCCATCATATCGGAAGGGGCTACCATATCCGCACCAGCCAGAACATGGCTGAGCGCGGTTTTACTTAGAATCCCCAAGGTCTTTTCTCTCTGAATCTCCCCATTTTCTTCAAAGAAGCAGCAGTGTCCATCGCTTTTGTATTCACAAAGGCAAACATCGGTGATCACATACATTTCCGGATCGGCTTTTTTAATGATTCGAATCCCCTGCTGAATCAGTCCGTTTTCATCAAAAGCCGGCATGGCCATCTCATCTTTTTCGTCTGGCACACCAAAGAGAATCAGATATCGAATTCCCATTTCTCTAAGTTCTGCCACTTCTGCTTCAAGCATATCCAGAGATAAATGGTATTGGCCTTTCATCGACCCGATTTCTTTTTTTACGCCTTCGCCATCCACGATAAAAAGTGGATAGATGACATCATTCATACTCAGTCGGGTTTCCCTGATCAGATTTCTGATCGCCGTATTTTTTCGTAATCGTGTCGGTAACATTCTTTTTCTCCTCTATTTAATTTCTTTCAGGATAGCATCAATCATCCCATTAATCGTATAGACTTCTGCTTCAATTCCTACGTTAATTCCCAGTTCAAGACATTTCTGAGAGGTCTGGGGGCCAATCGATACAGTTTTTGTCTGATTGATATAAGGCAGGTTATCAGCGCCCGCTTTTTCCAGAAAATACTCAACCGTTGTCGAACTGGTAAAAGTAATCAGATCAACCTGGCCAGTCTGTAAAAGACTTCCCATATCCACATCTTCCAGATCCTCGCGGATAGTTTCATAGGACTGGACCTCATCTACACTACAGATTTTTGAAAGCTCCTCTGCCACATAGATTCGAGCATTTTTAGAACGCGGGAGTAAAACTTTAGAGCTTTTATCAAGCAGTGGGGCCAACCCTTCTACCAGCTCTTCTCCGACATATTTCTTTGGAACAAAATCTGCTGCAAGACCCCGTTCTAACAGGGCTTTTCTGGTTCCTTCACCGATAGCCGTAATATGAATGTCACCAAAAGCTCTGGCATCCTTACTTAAGCGGTTCATTCCATCAAAGAACACTTCCACCCCATTAACACTGGTGAAAATAATATGGGTATAGTCTTTAAGTTTCTGGATTTTATCATCCAATTGTTCTTCGTTGATCGGGACAATTTTAATGGTCGGATACTCAATCGGATTTCCGCCCAGTTCGCGAATCTTTTCAGACATTTGTGAGCTTTGTTCCCGGGATCGGGTCACTACAATGTTTTTGCCAAACAAGGGTTTAGTGTCAAAGAACTGTAGTTTTTCCCTTTTAGTGACGACTTCTCCAACTACAATCAGACTTGGTGCCGTAATCTTTTCTTCTGTGGCAATCCCATAAATGGTTTTAAGATTTCCGGTTACCACCCGCTGATAGGGGGTTGATGCCCGGTGTACCACTGCTGCCGGCATCTCAGGATCCATACCGTTTTTCATCAGCTCAGCGCAAATCTTTTCCAGGTTCTTAACGCCCATCAGGAAAACAATGGTGCCCTTGAGTTTTCCTAATGTCTCCCAATCCAGATCTGAAGAACCATCATAAGCATTGGATTTTAAGTGACCGGTTACCACATGGAAAGAAGAAACGCAATCCCGATGGGTAATAGGAATACCCGCATAAGCAAGACCGCCAATAACAGAGGTAATCCCAGGTATCACTTCAAAGCTGACTCCAGCATCATAAAGATCTTCGCCTTCTTCACCACCACGACCAAAGACATAGGGATCGCCGCCTTTTAAACGCAGAACCAGTTTTCCTTCAAGCCCTTTTTCAACCAGCAGGGCATTGATCTCTTCCTGTTTCATGGCATGATTAGCAGCCCGTTTTCCGACATAGATAATCTCAGCGTCAGACCGGGCTTCTTTTAGAAAGCTTTCATTGACTAGGGCATCATAAACTACGACATCGGCTTTTCTAAGGATTTCCATGGCTTTGACAGTAATCAGCTCTGGATCTCCACAGCCGCCACCAGCCAAATAGACTTTTCCTTTTTTACCATGTACCTTCTGATAACAGCTTGCTGCCAGCTTTTCTCCCAATTCTTCTGCCTCCTCAAATTGTCCGGATAATTTTTGTGTAACTACGGTCTTCCCGTCTTCGGTGCCATAAAGGCCATACAGAGTTAACTCTTTTTCACCAACCTGGCAATAAGCCCCCACTGGAATATGGCAGGAACCGTTTAGTGCTTTCAAAAAGCTGCGTTCTGCCTTCATCTGAATCAGTGTATTTTGATCTGTCACCGCAGCCATTATTTTTTCAACTGTTTCATTGCCTTCCTTCATTTCAACGGCCAAAATTCCCTGGGCCGGTGCGGGGATAAAAGTCTCTTCATCCAAAGCAATAGTCGTATATTCAGACGATTCAAATTTATTGATTCGTTTTAAGCCGGCTGCTGCCAGGACAATTCCATCAAGGTTCTGTTCTGTCATTTTTCGGATTCGGGTGTCAATATTACCACGGATTCCCACAATTTCAAAATCAGACCGGAGTGCTTTAAGGCCCGCTATCCGCCTTTTGCTGCCCGTTGCAACGACTGCATTCTTTGGCAGTTCCATCACACTTTTAACCGGATGTCTGGTTAAAAGGACATCACGGGGGTCTTCTCTGACTGGCGGAACCGTAAGCACTAGGCCTTCAGGAAGTTTTGAAGGCATATCCTTCATACTGTGGATCGCCATGTCGATTTCGCCTGACAAAAGTGCATCTTCCAGCTCTTTGGTAAAAAGGCCTTTATCACCAATCTTATCGAGGGGTTTATTCTGGATCTGATCGCCTTTTGTTTTAATAATCACCATCTCGAATTCAATTTGAGGATGGGCACGCTTTAAAACATCCAGCAGCCACTGACTTTGCACTGTTGCCAACTGGCTTCCTCTGGTTCCAACTTTTATTTTCATGCAATTCTCCTATAGCGTTTTATTGTATTGATCAAGTTTTTCTTCAAGTTCTGAAACGGTGTAATCCGCCAGCTGATTAAGCATTTCCCGGGTATTGACATCGATCTGTTTCTGAGTCAGAACAATCTGACGCAAATTTTTTAACAGCTCGACCTTTCGTTCATAACTTTCATCATATTCAGTCTTTAATTCGCGGACAATTTTTTTCGTCAAGGTGGGACTGGCTCCTTCTGTGCAAACAGAAATTGACAAATCCCCACGTCTTAAAGTCGATGGGAAAATAAAATCTGAATCTTCGTGACAGTCCACCCGATTACATAAAATACCCATACTTTTACAATCCAGCCTGACTGTTTCATTGGTTTTACTGCTGGCTGTAGCTGCCACCACCAGGGTAACATCGGTGAGGTCTGCCCGCTCATATTTTTTCTGTTTCAAAAGCAGTTGCTCATTGGTCAAACCTTTAAGTTCTTCTGAGAACTCAGCACTGACACAGGTCACCTGACCGCCTTCTGATAACAAGGTAGATACCCGTCGGGTTGCAATTTCGCCACCACCAACAACCAGGATTCTCTGGTTTTTAAGACTAAACAGCAGTGGAATCATACTTTTTTTCCGAATCTGATGCGAACAGATAGGTCACGGTTTTTTCGATCCCCAGAATCGCTTCTTCACTGTCCAGCTGCTTGAGCTGCTTAATCGGCGGCATTACCATTTCTCTGAATTTTGAGCGAATGATCTTGGCCAGAAATTTTTCTTCCTTTTCGTCAAGGCTCATTTTCCCAAGCAGAATTTCAATGGTCTCTTCTGCCAGATTACGGGAGGTTTCGTTAAGATCTCTGACCATGTTATCAACTTTTGCGTGGGTGATCCAGGACAAGAGCCCCTCAATTTCAACATGGATTTCCTGCTCGATTTTTTTAGCCACTTCAACCCGGTAAGCCATTTTCTCGTCCATGATATCCTTAAAATGATCGATGGTTAGAAGCTCGACCATGGGCAAATCCCCAACCCCTTCTTCAATATCCCGGGGTAAGGCCAAGTCCATTACGATCAGCGGCTTTTTGCGGGGGGCTATTTTTTCAGCTTTTAAAATAATGTGGGGCGAGGCCGTAGCCGAAATCACCACATCCATTTCTTCAAGCAAATCATAACGGTCTTCATAATAAACCCGCTGGACATTTTCATGTATTGTCTCACAGCTATCCATATGATGATAGGTTCGATTGGTCATATAGGGGTTCTGAAAGCCTTCTGCTTTCATATACCTAAGGGCTAAAATCCCCATTTTTCCTGACCCGATAATCAGAATTTTTTTATCGCCAAAATCTTCCGGGTAGGTTCTTTTAATATGTTTTATCGCAGTAGAACTCAGAGATAATGGCGTTTCAGAGATTTTATACTCAGTTTTAACTTTTTTGGTAAAGGTAACCGCCTCCCGAAACATCTTGGTCAGATATTTTCCACAGCCATTCTGTTCCTGAGAAATCTCCAGAGCATCTTTAGCCTGGCCCAGAATCTGGTCTTCACCCAGAATCATCGAATCAAGTCCCGTTACGACCTCATAAAGATGATAAAGCGCTTCCCGTTCTTTCTTTTCGAATAAATAGGGTTTTAAAAGCGAGGATTTCTCATTAATATAAAAGTCTTTTAAAATCTCAACGGCCTGATCCGGGTCTGAGGTTGCCACATAGATTTCACTGCGATTACAGGTTGATAAAATAATGACCTCTTTGATTGGCTTTTTTTCAAGCAATTGCTCAATTCCTTCATTAATGGTGCGCCGGATAAATGCACCTTTTTCCCGTATTTCCAGGGGCGTATCCTTATGATTAATGCCCACAACTACCAGTTTCATCTTAAACCTCCTTATCATTTTCTTTATCAATGCACTTTTTTCAGTCCCCCAGGCAGGGGCAAATTAAAAAATGCACTCTCTAACCGTCTTCGGACAAAATTGCTCGCCCAATCTGCCAGAACACTTTTCTTAAAAACTTGTCAGCCACCAGACCAGAAAAATCCCGGTAATCAGTAAAGCAGCTGCCAGAAGCTGTACGCCTCTAATCTCTTTTTCATCTTCCAGAAACAAAAGTTCACCATCATAACACCGGGCTTCCATCGCGGTATAATAAGCGCTGGCCTTTTTCATGGAAACAATCAGCATATTTCCAACTATTCCGCCAAAAGTTCTCAGCGACGTCCGATAATCACAGTAGCCTTCCCTTGAGCTGGCCGAATTTTTCATCTTGATAAAGACATCCATTAAAATAAAAATATAACGATAGATCAAATTCATCAGTTCGATAATCAGACTTGGAACATGTGCTTTTCTCATCACTGAAATAATTTCAGAAGACGGTGTAGTCAAGGACATCATCAAAAGAGCTGAGACGGCGGCAAAGACCTTTAGCATCATTAAAAGCATTTCGATAATTTTTTCCGGTGAAGTATTGATATAAAAAAAGCCCAGATGAAGAGCATACACATCAATTGGCTGCCAGGAGAAATCAATCCCAATGGTTATCGTTCCTAACAGAATAAAACTCAAAGGAATTGTCATCAGCGAAAAATATTCCCGAACAGCTAGCCCACCCTTAATCATCGTCAAATAGCCTGTTGCCATAAGTATCATGATTGAAACGCCGGGGTTATCAAGTATAATACAGATTAAAAGCAGGACAACGGCCAGCCCGACTTTAAATTCCGGACTCCAACTTTTCAGGTGCGATGCAAAAGCATGCACGTCCAGCTCAAATCCTTCCCCGTGTTTATGTCCACGATGGTGATGATGACTGTGAGGGGTTTTCTTTTCTTTTATCACAGCCACCACGATCATCAATATATACATGATCGCCAGGCTGATTACAATTAATTGTTGCATCAACTTCCTCTTTTTCTACAGTACCATTTCCAGATTTCTGATTTTACAATCTTTAAACAATGCATTAAATGCCTCGATGCTTCGAGGTGCCTCTGAATCGTCTTCCAAAACCTGATTTTTGACTAATGTCTCATAAACCTCCAGCATCATCGGTTTAGTCAGGTTTGCTTTCT
This sequence comes from Eubacteriaceae bacterium ES3, assembly GCA_030586155.1. NCBI lineage: Bacteria > Bacillati > Bacillota > Clostridia > Eubacteriales > Eubacteriaceae > Eubacteriaceae bacterium ES3. The sequence goes on from CP130741.1 coordinate 3,027,269, forward strand.
GCAAAACTTCGTGGTCTCTAAAAATATCTAATGGTAAACCATCAGCAATAATTTTCCCTTCGGCGAAAACAACAATTCGCTCGGCCCAGCGATAGGCAAAATCCACATCATGAGTGGAAATCATCATGGTTTTCCCTTCCTGACTGAGTTTTCCAAGCACTTCTTCCAGCATTTGGGCATTCAGCGGATCCAAGGCAGCTGTGGGTTCGTCGAAAATAATTATTTCCGGCTTCATTGCAATGATATCTGCAATTGACACCCGTTTTTTTTCACCACCACTTAAATAATGGGGTGGCCGATCTTTATATTCCAATATATTCATATAGCTCAGCGCTTCTTCAACCCGACTTAAAACTTCCTCCTTAGGAAGTTTTAAATTCATCGGTCCAAAAGCAACTTCAGCTTTGACTGTTGAAGCGATAATCTGATTATCTGCATCCTGAAAAACAATCCCGATATTCTTTCGCAGCTGCTTCAGGTTTTTTTTATTGATCAATGTTCCACGATAGGAAATACCACCCTTTTCCGGTGTCAAGACGCCATTGATGTTCAAAAAAAACGTGGATTTTCCCGCTCCGTTTGAGCCCAGAACGGCGATCTTTTCTCCCTCGTTGATTGTAAGATTAACCCCGTCCAGACCAACCTGTCCGTTGCCATATGTGTATGCAAGATCAACCACATTTAAAATCGGTTCGTTTTCCATCTTTTATTCCTTATCATTTTTTAGCTTAAAGTGTAAAATTCCAATCTAAACAAGAACCCTTTAGATTGGAATTCAACTTTCATTCTCTGCAATTTAATAATTGCTTATTCTTCTTTTTCGTAATCACTCAATTTTTTCCCGGTTTTCTTTTCCCATTTAGTCCGTTCAGAAAACTTGCCAATGAAGAAAAACAAAACGCCTACGCCAATGCCTGTCTGTAAACAGAACATCAGACTTTCTACTTCACCTGGAATTTCACCGTTAATCCAATTTTCCATTACCGGTGTAAACCAGGGCTCATACTCAGTTCCGGTAATTTCCGAAACAACCTGACTGCCCGCATCATCAGATCCACCAAACTCAGCCCCCTGCAATAAAAACAGAGGAACCAGGGCAATTAAAAACACTATCACCAACAAAATCAGAATCGTTCTTTTATTTGCCGATGTCATTGTACTTCACCTCTTTCCAAAACTCCCAGCCCCATTAATTCATTGGAGGCATAAGATTCAAGAGTAATCATAATGACCACAGTCAAAATCCCTTCAATAATAGCAAGCGGTAATTGAGTCGGTGCAAAGACTGCCAAAAACTTGGCTACAGATGCCATCACCCCACCGACTTCAGATGGATAAGCTATTGCCAATTGGAAGCTCGTCACCATGTAGGTAAACAGATCGCCGAGTGCTGCTGCCAGAAAAATTGTTACATGCTTATTTAACTTTACTCTTTTGCATAAAATATAGATACCATATGCTGCAAAAGGTCCGGCTATAGCCATTGAAAAGGTATTAGCACCCAGTGTTGTCAAACCACCATGGGCCAGAAGAATCGCCTGAAAAATCAGGACAATGAGGCCTAAAATAGAAACTGCTGTAGGTCCAAATAAAATCGCCCCCAGGCCGGTTCCTGTCATATGCGAACAGCTCCCGGTTACTGATGGAATCTTTAGGGATGACAGAATAAAGATGAATGCCCCTGCCATCGCGTACATAGTAATCGCAGAACGATTAACCTCAACCTTTTTCTTAATTGACAAATAACCAGCCACTAAAAATGGCAGACACAAAGCTCCCCATATCACACAATATGTAACAGGCAAATAGCCTTCCATGATGTGCATTGCGTTAGCTACCGGATAAATCCCGAAAAATAGCGCAAAAATCCCCACCATGGTTATAATTTTCTTTTCTTTAAAAGACATAAATTCCTCCATAATGCTTTATATATCAATCAGGGCAAAAGCGTTTTTACAATGTCCACACCGGCATGCGTCCATACAAAAAAACCTCTTTTCCATTAAAGAAAAAGAGGTCTAATAAGCGGATTAACTGATCCCTAGTTTAATAAAACGTCGCAGGATCAATACGGTCAATGTTACTAACTTCCCTTTTCCCTGGAAGGATATCTTAGTACTTCTGTTTAGTAGGTTTCCTGACTTATAGCTTATATTTCTCTCGCCTTCCCAGTTTATATCCCAGTGACATTTTAAAGAGAACTTAACTATTTACAGTGACCGGATCGCTCTGGACTTTCACCAGATTCCCTCGATGATTAAATCAGCCTAAACGAATTTATACATTATTTATTCATTTACCCCATTATTATACCATCAATTGGCAAATTGTACAGCTCTTTTTATCTACAATCGCAGGAAAGTTATAATCTTTATTTTAATGAAACTATTTTGCCGTTTTTTTCAAATCAAGAAATTATAACTCCCTTTTTTAAATTTTTTCGCCGCTCTTAACCAGCCGATAATAAACTTTTGCCGTCATTTTGTACACAAAAGCATAGATCAATGCAAAGGCAACCATCGTCACAAATGCACAGAGTAAAAAAGCCCAAGTGCGTCAATGCAACTGGGCTTTTTATCTCATATAATTTATCGTGTCCAAAGGATCAGACAGATCTTTAGGATTAAACACGATTCTGCATTTGTTTTTCAATTTTATTTAAAGTTTCCAGACTGACCAGATGCTCTATCTGGCAGGCATCCCTTGCAGCTACTTCCGCTTCAACTCCCAAAAACCCCCCTAAAAAACCTTTTAAAAGATCATATCTTCTGGAAATTTCCATAGCCCTGCTCTTGCCTTCAGGCGTCAAACAGACTTTCCCGTATTTCTGCTTGCTCACCAGTCCGTCTTGGGTTAATACCATCATCATATGGCTGACACTGGCGCGGGTCACTCCTAAAGCGTCTGCTACATCACAAGAATGAATTTCCTTCTGATCGGACATCGTCAGCATTACTTTCAGATAATCTTCCTTGGCTGAGGACAACTTGATATTTTTTCCCATCTTTATTTCACCTGCCTTTTTTGCCACAATTATTTATGAACATATGTTTATAAAGATTATAGCGCAGTAATTGGCATATGTCAATTATATTCAATTTAAAGATACTATTTTTTATCAAAGCTTGGCCAATACCCTGTAAGCAAATGCGACCATATAGACGCGCAGAGGACTTGGAATTGAAACTCTTTTACCTTTATTTCAGATTAATCCTTAAAAACTCCAGTTAAAAAAGCTTTCATAATGCGATTATTACTTTTTATTAGCTCCGTCTGACCAAGGACTTGTTCCGGACTCTGGACAAAGGGCCCCGGAATCATTTCATCTCCGCAGTTTTCAACCAGATCGTTAATAATCTGCATTGTATTTTCCAGGTGGAACTGAAAACCAAAAACATTATTTCTATAGACAAAACCCTGATGCAGACAGCCATCACTTTGAGCAAAAACAACAGCCTCTGGGGGTAAGTCAGTGAAGTAATCGCCATGCCAGTGAAAAACCACCGGATTTTCGTTTAATCCAGGCAGAAGGTCACTATTTTCACCTCTTGCCTGGATGGGAAACCAGCCAATCTCCGTTTCTCTGTTTCTTTTAACCTTGCCGCCAATCACATCAGCAATCAGCTGGGCCCCAAGACAGATTCCCATTACAAATTTATTTTCATCAATCGCTTTTTTAATAAAAGCTTTTTCCGCTCTAAGCCAGGGATACTGGTCTTCCTCATAGATATTCATTGGACCGCCCATTACAATCAGAGCTTCAAATGCCTGTTCTTCCGGCAGCTCTTCATTTAAATCCAGACGGGTGTGGGTCACGGTATGATTATTTTCTTTAATCCACTCAAGGATAATCCCGGGATTTTCAAAGGCCACGTGCTGCAGATAATGAAATTTCATCGTTCACCTCATCGATTTTTTCTTATTCTACCACAAACAGATAAAAAAAGGACGCTCAATCGAGCGCCCATTCTTTGAATTTTCGGCCAGAAAAATTCAAAGGAAGGAATGATTTTTCTATTTAAATAAATTAATGAAAGCAAAGGAACGGGGATGTCACACACCATCCCCGGAAGAAGGGTAATTAAATACTGACTTGGAGATGTCCATTTATCTCACGTTTCTTGAATTGGTTAGGAGAAAGAAACCAATAAAAAAATCCTTCTCCAAAGAGAAGGATATAAGAATCATACATAAGAGTTACTCTGATGTTCTTAACTTACTCTAAATCGGAGGTTTGTAAGAAAGTCACTACAACAGGTCTTCTGGCTCTGCACTAAAACTTCCCGTTAGCCTTCCCATTAATATTAACAGTGGCATCAAAACGGTCATCATGCATTACAGCTGCGATTACAGCAAAGGATTTACACCTTTTTCCCTTGAGTATAGGACAAGTTCACTATTTAATTGATTATATTCTACCTTATAACCAGTCTAATGTCAAGATAATTTATACATTTCTAAAAAATATTATAAATCCCCAGTAATGATAAAAATCGGATTGGCCGCTTTTAACATGGTCAGACCACCTATACCTTCTCCGCGACTGATACCCACCTGAATCATCTCCACATTTTTAAATTTCTTATTCATCAGAGAAACTGCTTGCGCCGCATTCTCCAGGGTCACAAAATTAGCTATGACTCGACCATTTGCCCGCACATTTTCAAGACACCAGTCCAGCAATTCACCAAGGTTACCACCAGATCCACCAATGATTACCCGGTCTACCGGTTCGGTAATTTGACCAAGGACTGCCGGTGCTTTCCCTGCGATAATTTCAACATGACCAGCAGCAAATTTTTCCTGATTCTTTTTAATCAGCTCTAGCGCTGATTCTTTCGCTTCCACCGCGTAGACTTTGCCCTGGCCAGCAGCATAAGCGGCTTCCATGGTCAGTCCTCCGGTTCCAGCTCCAATATCCACCACGGTATTGGTTTCTTCAATCCCCAAAAGAGAAATTGTCAGTATCCGAATCTCCCGCTTTGTCATTGGAGCCTTACCGCGAATATATTCTTCGTCTTTATAACCTGCTATTTTACTCATTAATAATCACCACCACTGCCAGTCCTTCTTCTTTAAAAGTTTTTGCTTCTTCGACTGTTAATCGCGTTATTTTTTCGGTCGGATAAGACAAGTCCTCTCCCACATACAAAATACACTGGTCAAATCCCATTTCACTAAGCTTATTCCCAATAAAAGCAGTATTCTGTTCCTTATCGGTTAAAAGCCCCAAGACTGTATTGTTTTCAAGCGACTCCAAAAGATCAAAAGTACGCCCATGAAGACTAGCCAATCTGGCACGCTCCCAGCTTCTGTTTAACTTGGCAAAAAAATACTGCATCGAACTGATCCCGGGAATTGAGACAATCTCATCCTCCGGAACCCTCTTTTTTGCGTAAGTCAGGAGACTATAGAAACCCGTATCTCCAGATACCACCAGGGCCGTTTTTTTACTCTGATAAACCGAAACAACCCGATCCATTAACGCACTTAGAGAAATCCCTTCGCCAATATATAAAATCTCTTTGCCTTCTGTAGAAAAACTTTCCGTATGGCGTCTCCCACAAAGAATAACTTGAGCTTCTTCTATTTCTTTTTTAGCGATCGGCAAAATATAATCCGGATGACCCGGTCCCAGACCAATAATTTTCAATTGATACATAAGCTGTCCCTCATTTCAGAAGCGTCCTTACTCTGACCCAGGAAACCCAGTTCCCGGGAGAAAATAATAACTTCAATGTCGATATTGCCATAAACCCGATCAGCAACTCTTCTTTTAACCGCCTCAGCGAGTACATTAAAATAATCAGGTATCTCAGATTTAAGAATTAAATCAGTTGCTTCGTCAGTGGTTTTAGACTCCATAATCGCCTTTAAAAGGTCCTGTTCCCCACCTAATAATCCGGCATAAGCCGTTAAAACTTCCATCCGAGCATCAGCTACATTGCTGTGGGTATTAAATATCCCGCCAGCTACCTTGACTAGTTTACCCAGATGACCGATTAAAAGAATTTTTTTAATTTCCATCCGTTCTGCTTCATCCAGCATAAACCCAAGATAGTTGCTGGTTTTAATCAAGGCCGATTCCGGAAGATTCAATTCATTTGCAAAATCTTTTCCGTAATTTCCGGGAACAAAAATAATATGCTCCAGGCCCTTGGCTTTTAATACCGACAACTCAAGTTTTAATGAGGCTTTTAGTGCCTCTTCACTCATCGGCTCAACAATGCCTGACGTCCCAATAACCGAAAGTCCACCTTCAATCCCAAGTTTTGGATTAAAGGTCCGTTTGGCCAGTTCTACACCCTGAGGAATCGAGATTTCCACATTCCAGCCTTCACTTCCCTGATGGCCGGTTTGAGCCAACACTTCAGCAATAACTTCCCGAATCATCTCCCGGGGAACAGGGTTAATAGCCGCCTGGCCCACTGGGACGCTTAAGCCCGGCGAAGTCACGGTGCCAACACCCTGGCCTGCAAAAAAGTGTACACCTTCTTCTTTTGCCGGAAAAACTCTGGAAAATATTTTTATCCCATTGGTCACATCCGGATCATCCCCGCTGTCTTTAATCACTGAACAGGAGGCTTCATGACTGTCAAAATGCTGATCATGAATCAGCAAATCCAGATCCCAGCCTTTGGGCGTTTTTATTAAAACACTCTCCTGCTTATCCTGATTTAAAAACATCAAAAGGGCCGCTTTAGTGGCGGCCGTTGCACAGGAACCAGTGGTATAACCGTAACGCAAGACTTTTCCGTTCTTTTCAATGGTTTTGTCAAACATTGGCTCAATCCTTAAAAAGAGGATAATCTTTTTTGATCAGCATTGTTGACAGGTAGGGGATTTTTCCTTTTAAAACATTGATATCCGTAACCACATTCTGGGTTTCCATTCCAATATTGGAAACCAGTACAAAAGATTTTTCAAGTCCACGGGCTTCCAGTTCTTCTGCCATCAACTGGTTATTGGCGGAAATTTTCATTACCACGATATTTTTATGCGCATCAAGAATCTGTCTGATTTCTTCAATCGGCTGAGTCATTGCCACAACACCTAAAGATTCTTCACCTTGAGTCAGGGGAATGTTTAGCTGAGCCCCCAGATTACAGAAAGAAGGAATACCTGATAGGGTTACCACTTCGATATCACGTTCTAGCAGAAACTCCATGACATAGGAATAAGTGGAGAAAACCATAGGATCTCCCAACGTAATAAATGCAACATCCTTACCCTGATTTAAAAGTTCTTCGATCTCATCGGCATTTTTCTTCCACTGGGCTTCCAAGGTTTCTCGCTCGGCACTTAATGAAATCATCGGGAAGTTCATTTCCAGACATTTTGACAAATCCTCAATATGCGGTTTAACAATATTAAAGGCAATACTGTCAGTCCCCATTTTCTTAGTAGGTGTAATTACCACATCACAGTCTTTAAGCACTCTCGCCGCTTTGACGGTCAACAGATCAGGATCTCCCGGTCCGACACCAATCCCATAAAAAATTCCTTTACTCATCAATCTACCATTCCCTTCCCAGTTGATACAGCATGGCATTTAAAATCGCTGCAACTACCGGACTGCCACCTTTTCGTCCGTTAATGCGCACATAAGGGCTGTCAATAGCATCCAGTGCCTGCTTTGATTCCGCTGCACCAACAAAACCAATTGGCGCACCAATAATCAGGTCTGGTTTGGCACTACCCGATTTAATAGCCTCAATTAAAGTATAAAGTGCTGTTGGGGCATTGCCGATTGCAAAAATTCCCACCGACTCATCTGCCAGGGCTTTTTGAATAGCCACTGTTGAACGGGTTACACCCCGCTCCTTAGCTTCTTTCATCACTTCGGGTTCGTGAACATAATTGACAATTTCAATCCCGTGATCTGCAAGAGCTTTTTTATTAACGCCAACCTGAATCATTCGCGTATCGGCATAGATTTTCTTGCCTTTTTTGAGCGCTTCCATTCCTTTAGCATAGCCGTCATTACAGAATTCTAAAAGATCTGCATACTCAAAATCAGCGGTTGTATGAATGATTCGCTTAACAATTGGGGCAATATCATCGGGAAATACCTTATCTCCCAATTCTTCGGTAATAATTTCAAAACTGCGTTCTTCAATTTCTCTCGGATTATTAATATATTCCATTTTAGTCTCCTTAAATTTTAACTGGACTGCTGATTCAAACAGAACTGTCGAGCATCACTGCAGTCAATTTCAATACCGCCACCAATCAGGCGATTTTCAAAAACACCGGTATAGTCTTCTGTCGGCAAACGTTTTTTAACACCTTCTAAAAACAATACCTTGTCAAAAGCGTTTTCTTCGTACATCACGCCAATTACTGTCCCGCTATGGCCGATCACCGTTCCCAGCCCACCGCATTCTTCCATCAGATCCACCATCAGATCCAAATGCTTTTTGGGCAGCCGCTTCTGGTTCAAATAAGCACTCAAAGTACAGGCTCTGCCTATTTTTTTCAAATCATTATCAGCAAGTCCCTGTTCAAACTCACTGATAATTTTTCTAAAAATACCCAAATCTTTCTGCGAATAATCGTCCTGGGATTCATTGAAAGTCATGGTGTCAATCCCACCACAAAAATCAACAATCATCAAGTTCGCTTCGATCAGGCCATCAAGTTCTTTTAGCACCTGACCCGTTATATGATTAAATAAATTTAGCTTCTCGAACATCAAATTGTCTGAAGGCTCTATTTCCGCACATAATCGACCAATATCTATTGACTTTAAACCCAGATCATAATAAGCTGACAAACCTGCCGCGACTCCGGACAGATCAGCTGTCGAACTTGCCATTCCTTTTTTCTCCGGGATCTGGCTCTGATGGGTGATCATCAGTCGTTCCCACTGGTTTCTGGCAATTCCATAACGCTCAAAAATCAGTCTGGCCATTTTCTGGGCTTTAAACTTCAGATTACTGTTTCTGAATTCACCCGCTTCGATGGTAATTGTTGAATACCGGTCAATCGGGCTGGAAATTAAACAGGGACTGCCCTCAAACCAGCCCTGAATATATTCACCGCAAGTTCCCGGGCTTTTAACAATCACCTTTTTCATTGTGTAGCCTCCCGATGATTTTTTACAACGCTCAAAAGAGCCTCCAAAAATTTAGGGTTACTGTAAAAATGAATGTGGGGATAACCGGCCAGAACATTATTTTGGGTATAGCCACAGGTCCATGTTTTTCCACGTTTGGAAATGACATAGGCGGTCTGCAGCTCTTCTTCCGATTCAATCAGGCTGTGATGAAACTCGTGCCCTCTGCTCTCGATTGACTGACCACCTATAAAAGCACAAAGATCCACATAGCCAAAACGCTGCAGCTTTTTAGTCATTTTCGCCTGTGCCTTTAGAAAACCCACCATCTCAAAAGACTGGCCTTCATTATTAGTAATTCTTTCAGTCAGGTACATTAACCCACCGCATTCTGCATAGCAGGGCAGTCCCGCCTCCAGTTTTTTACGGATATCTTCAAGCATTGAAGTATTTTTCTCCAGCTCCTTAGCAAAAATTTCCGGGAATCCACCGCCAATATAAAGACCATCCAGACCTTGCGGCAAACATTTATCATTAATCGGACTAAACTCTACCAGCGAAACGCCAGCATTTTCTAAGGCTCTTAAATTATCATCATAATAAAAGTTGAAGGCCCGATCTCGCGGAATTCCAATCTTTAGCCCTTTATATGTTTCATTTAAACGCAAAAAAGGATCGGGCCGATTTGGTTTTCGTACTGGACGTTCACTGATTTCCAGCAGTTTATCTAAATCAATGGTTTTTTCAGCAATTTCGGCCGCCTTCTCAACTTTTTCACGAAACCCCTCAAGCTCCTCAACCGGAACAAGTCCTAAATGTCTACTGTCCATAATAATTTCCGGTGTTTCTGGGAAATAGCCCAGACAAGTCACCGGATTGTAAGCTTCAATCATTTCTTTCAAAAGCTGATAATGGGATTCTGATGAAATACGATTGATAATAACCCCTTTAATGTTGACGTCGGGATCAAAATCCATATAGCCCTTGACCAGGGCCGCTGCCGATTTAGCCATCCCGCGACCGTTGATTATTAAAATAACCGGTGCATCGACAAGCTTAGACAAATAAGCCGAACTTCCCTTCTCGGACTCCAGCCGATTGCCATCGTACAAACCCATAACGCCTTCAAGTACGCCGACATCATTCTCTTCCATGCGCCGGTCAAAAAGCTGTCTGACAACTTCTTCACTCAGCATCCAGGTATCCAGATTGATCGAATCCTCTCCGGTCACAAAACGGTGAAACATCGGATCGATATAGTCCGGTCCGGTTTTAAAAGGTTTCACTTTTAATTTTCTGTTTTTCAGGGCACCCATGATCCCCATGGTCACCGTGGTTTTACCCACATTGCTGCTGATCCCTGCCAGCATAAAATAATTCACATTCCGTCCCTCCTTTAGTGACTCTATAAGGACCAAACAAAAGTCCAGCTTCTGGGAAGCTGGACTTAAACTTTGTTTAACAGGCTTCTTCCCTCCGAAGAAAATTACGATCTGAGTTTCCTGACTTTTGCTTCATCCTCTGCTTTTCCTTCCCATCCTAAGACAGTGGCTTATAAAAACTTCGTCTGCAATTACAGTAGCGGGGGCTGTAGGGCTTTTCACCCTTTTCCTCAATACATTATTAAATTATTTTTAAAGTTTACCATAATTTCAGAGCGATTTCAATTTATTATTTCCATTCCTTTTTAGTGCTCAAACTTTCGCGAACAGAAGAAGTAAAAGCAAGGGGATCTTGACCCTGCCATTTTTCGCTGGCAATCACTTCATAAGAAATCGTCTCAATGCTTTGGACGCTAAAAATTTCCGGCATAATCTCATCAAAGGGGATCAAACCTTCCCCCGGAATCCAATGTCGATCTTTTAAAAAATCGTTATCCGATAGATGCAGGGCTTTAATTCTTTCCTTATGTTTTCGCAGAATTTTCCCGCAATTCTCTTCCTCCAAAAAATCGTGCGAACTGTCATAACACATTCCAAAACGGAGGGCATCTATTTCTTCCAGCAAAAAGTCAAGCAGATACTGTCTTGATACATTTTCCACTGCCAGATTAATGCCATATTTTTCGGCAGTATCCGCCAGTTCAGAGAAAAACGCCCGCCCCTTGTCCAGGTCCGGTGTAAAATCATCCAAATCATTGGTATGAACAACTATTGTTGGGATATCGAAGTCATAACAATCTTTGATAAAGCCCTGAAACTGCCGAACTTTAGGTGTGATTTCCATTCTTGACGCTTCCCAAATATCATTATAGCCCATAAAAGGGGCATGGATATTGGTAATTTCCAGTCCCAATTTTCTGACAATCTCAGGAAATTCCTCTTTCTCAAGGGCCCACGGTTCAAATTCATCTTCCCATGAGATCATCGCCGCGTCAAAACCGCCTTCAGCAATCATTTTAATGCGTTCTTCAAAAGGCATAAAAAAACCAAACCAGGAAAACATACTGTATTTCATCGCTAATACCTCTTTATAATTAAATAAAACCCGGTTAAAGACACTCAAGTTAACTTGGGTCCATAACCGGGTCCACGTCATGACACTGTTTCACTTTGAGAAGTATCGTAACTTTAACTTCTCATTATTTCAATTTTTTGATATTAATATCATACGGTGGATAAACCACGCCTTTTTCAGTAATAATTGCCGTCACATTCTGATGAGGGGTTACATCAAAGGCCGGATTTTCCATTCTAATTCCATCTGGAGCAACCTGCACTTCACCAACATGGCTGATCTCACGGGTACTGCGTTCTTCGATAATGATTTCATCGCCGGATTCAATTGAAAAATCTATGGTTGATGTGGGAGCTGCCACATACATGGGAATCCCATGGGCTTTTGCCAAAACTGAAACTGAGTAAGTCCCGATCTTATTGGCTACATCTCCATTTGAAGCAATCCTGTCAGCACCAACTACAACACCATCGATTTTCCCCTGTTTCATCATCCAACCGGCCATATTATCGGTAATCAGAGTGACCGGAATATCATCAGCATGAAGTTCATATGCAGTTAGTCTGGCTCCCTGCAAAAACGGTCTGGTTTCATCAGCATAAACAGAAATTTCTTTTCCCTGTTCATGGGCTGCCCGAATCACACCCAAGGCTGTTCCATAGTCTGCCGTGGCCAGTGCGCCCGCATTACAATGGGTTAAAATCGTATCGCCCTGATGAATCAGCTCAGCCCCAAAGGCGCCCATGTCACGACACATCTGAATATCTTCTGCACAAATATTATGCGCCTCTTCTTTAAGAAGAGCTGTAATCTCAATCGGAGATAGTGCTTCATTTTTCTTAATGACCTTTTCCATTCGGTCAATCGCCCAGAACAGATTAACTGCTGTTGGCCTGGTCGAAGCCAGTAGGCCGGCAACTTTTTTCATTTCTGCCAAAAATTCCTGACTTGTTTCATTCTCATATTCTTTTGCGCCAAAATACATCCCATAACCGGCGGTCACACCGATGGCCGGAGCGCCTCTGACAATCATATCAACGATCGCTTTTGCAATCTCCCGATAATCGGTATAAGTTCTGATGATAAATTCAGTTGGAAGCCTGGTCTGGTCAATCAGTTTGAGGGATTCATCTTCAAAATATACTGGTTTCACATTAACCCTCAATCTTTTCAATCAAATTAAAAATCAGTTTTTTAACTTTTTCTGAGTTTTCATGCAAAACACGAACCACATCTTCATTGGTTACCGGCTTAATCTCCGGGTGGACTTCCAGTCCCGCATCATAATCGGTAATCAGCGCGATATTCACCACTGGAATTTCCTGTTCCAGACAAAGATATCCTTCGGGATACTGGGTCATATTGACCACATCAGCACCCATCATGGCAAACATCCGGCTTTCTGCTACTGTAGAAAAACGCGGTCCGTTAATAACTACTACCGTTCCGCCATCATGAACAGAAATTCCACATTCTTTAGCTGATGCAATGGCTTTTTCCCGCAGATTCTGATCGTAGGGATGGGCCGAACTCAGGTGGTTAACCTTGGGTTTTTCAAAGAAGGTATCTTTTCGCCCGGAGGTCATATTGATAAACTGATCGGTTATCACAAAATCTCCCGGCTTCATTTCAAAACGCAGACTGCCTACACAACAAGGAGAAATCAGCGCCCTAATCCCCAGCATTTTCATGGCATAGATATTGGCCCGATAATTTATCTCTGATGGATTAAGAATATGATCCTTGTGATGTCGCGGCAGAAAAGCAATGGTTTTTTCCCCAACCTTGACCAGGCTTATTTCATCCGATGGTTTTCCGTAAGGGGTATCCACTTCAATCTTTTTTACATCAGGATACAGTTCATATAAACCCGATCCGCCAATTACACCAATATCTGCTGAATAATACATATTTCTCCTCCTTAGGTTTCCTTTTATTCTTCAATGACTAATGATGCAAGACTTGATTTTGTCACAATTTTCTCTTCATCTTCGTCCACTTTACCTTTGAAGCCCAGCCATTTATACTTGCTGTCATCCTCTTCCACAGGTGTTTCTACTGCTTTAGGTGATTCCATTTCAGACGTTTCTGTTTTTATCGTCTCACCCGTTGCTGCCGCTTTAACCAAATCTGAAATAGTCTTTTCCAGTGATGGAGCCGTTTTTCTAACAACTTTGACTTCTTCCGGAGCTGCTGCTTTTTCAACCACCGACTCGACAATTTTCTCTTCCGTAGCAGGTTCACTGACCACCGATTCAATAGTAGTCTGCTCGATGGCAACAGCTGGTTCATCTGAAGGTTCTACTACTTCAGGCTCTAACGCGGCTTCTTTTTCAGTCTCACTTTCCGGATCATCCCCTTCCAGAATCAGTTCCGACATTTTGGGGATGGGGCGCTTGGGCATTTCGTCAAAGTCATCGACATTGCCTTTAAAACCCAGCCACTTATATTTCGAATCATCTTCCTCTTCTACTATCGGATTGGCCTCCACTATCTCAACTTCCTCAACCACTTCTGTGATCTCTTCAGCTACTTCGGGAATTTCAGCTTTTGTAGTGAGTTCTTCCACCACTTCTGCCGGTAATTCAACCTCAGGCTTTTCCGCTTCCTCCCCCTGAATCGTAACTGTCCAGCCTTTTTTCATCGGCGGTTCGCCTTCTTCACGCTCAGCCTTAAAGCCGACCCAGCTTTTCTGCGGCTGATAAGGTGGAATTTCCTCATCGATAATCCGATTTATTGCTTTGCTTGCCTGGGCAGTACCATGCAGCGTTTCTGACGGCATAATCTTTTCCGATGTATGAAATTCCTTTTGAGCCATCAGTGGATTTTTTCTTTCCCATGATTTCTTTTTGTCCGGGAAATATTTTTTAAGCACCTCTTTAGGGATCTCTTCATTACACAGTATTGCCGAAACTGAAGTCAGTATTTCCGGCAACCGCTGATTTTCAGGCCATTTTGTCGACATTCCGACCTCATATTTGACCAGATCCACCACATTAAAGCCCAATGATTCCAGCGAAAAACGCATAAGTTTGGGAAAACGACAGGGCTGGCCACTTTTTCGCGCGCATTCCATCCCCTGGACCTGGCATACCGGGCAAGACCCGGGAATCAATCCCATCACGCCTTCAACTTCATTCTCGATTTCCAGCAGAGTCTGCCAGGTCATCACTTTAATGGCTTCCATCTTTTCCGTACAATAATCAGAAATCGCTTTCGGATCGCGAATCAGACGAATATCATTACGGGGTACCTCATACTGTCTACCGATAATATGCATATATTTAAATTGTTTTAAAAAAAGTTCTTCATCAAACTGATATGGCGGGCATGACCAGATCTTGCTGTAATTAGGACACGCTTTACAAAAACCAAGTGTTTTGTCGCGATCAAAATACTCTTCCATTAACCGGTCAATACTGATTGCGCCAAAGCTGAGTTTATTCTTAAGTTCCATCATTTTCATCCCTTCATCGGTTTTATCAGAAACCCTTAAGTTACTGATAACAATGGATAGACCTCGCCTAATTATCCATTCTTTCTTATTCTACATCGATTTCAATTTTACATCAATTAAACTTTTTGTCTAACTATGATATTTTTCCTGTTTTTTCTTATATGTCAAAATATTACCTGTTTTTTTAAGTTTAATACGGTTATAATTAAAAGAGTAATTTTTTGAAGGGAGATTATGAATGGAATATTCTCATGAAGTAAAACGAATGTGTGTCGTCGGCAACAATGCTAAACATGGCGCTGCTCCTATACCCGAAGAAGGAAAATGGGTACAGGCCAAGGAGGTTACTGATATCTCCGGTCTGACACACGGGATTGGCTGGTGCGCACCTCAGCAGGGAGCCTGCAAATTAACATTAAATGTCAAAGACGGAATCATTGAAGAATGTCTAATTGAAACCATTGGATGTTCAGGAATGACTCATTCAGCTTCTATGGCCTCAGAAATTCTACCGGGAAAAACCATTTTGGAAGCATTAAATACTGACCTGGTCTGTGATGCCATTAACACAGCAATGCGGGAATTATTTCTGCAAATCGTTTATGGACGTTCACAAACTGCTTTCTCTGAAGGTGGCCTGCCGATTGGAGCTGGTCTTGAAGATCTTGGAAAAGGACTCCGCAGCCAGGTTGGGACCACTTATGGCACCCTTGAAAAAGGCCCCCGTTACCTTGATATTGCCGAAGGTTATATTAAAGAACTGGCCTTAAATGAAAATAACGAAATTATTGGCTATTCCTTTGTTCATCTTGGAAAAATGATGGAGAACATCAAAAAAGGTGACACGCCAGCCGATGCCCTGGAAAAAGCTTCCGGACAGTACGGCCAATTTGATGATGCAGTAAAATACATCGATCCACGAAACGAATAGGAGGAAGACATGGCATTATTTGAAAGTTATGAAAGACGAATTGATAAAATAGGATCTGTCTTATCCGCAAACGGCATTGCTTCCCTGGAAGAAGCAAAATCTATCTGCGACGAAAAAGGCATTGATGTCGCTGAACTTGTCAAAAGCATTCAGCCCATTTGTTTTGAAAACGCCTGCTGGGCCTATACTTTAGGTGCTGCCCTGGCCATTAAACGGGGAATCACTAACGCCGCCGACGCCGCTGAAGTAATCGGTGAAGGCCTGCAGGCATTCTGTATCCCTGGCTCAGTTGCCGAACAGCGAAAAGTTGGTTTAGGCCATGGAAATCTTGGCGCCATGCTTTTAAGAGACGAAACGGAATGTTTTGCCTTCCTGGCTGGTCACGAATCCTTTGCTGCTGCTGAAGGCGCCATTGGGATTGCCCGTTCAGCCAACAAAGTCAGAAAGCAGCCACTGCGGGTTATTTTAAATGGCCTTGGTAAAGATGCCGCTCTGATTATCTCTCGTATCAACGGTTTTACTTATGTAAAAACCGACTATGATTACGCAACTGGCGAATTAAAAATTGTCAGCAAAACGCCTTATTCGAAAGGTGAAAGAGCTGCTGTCAACTGCTACGGCTGTAACGATGTTCAGGAAGGTGTTGCCATCATGCATCATGAAGGCGTTCACGTTTCTATTACTGGAAACTCAACCAACCCTACCCGTTTCCAGCATCCAGTTGCCGGCACTTATAAAAAAGAAGCTCTGGAACAGGGCAAAAAATACTTCTCTGTTGCTTCCGGCGGTGGAACCGGACGAACCCTGCATCCAGACAACATGGCCGCTGGTCCAGCTTCGTACGGTATGACCGATACTATGGGCCGTATGCACTCTGATGCTCAGTTTGCCGGTTCATCTTCTGTTCCTGCCCACGTTGAAATGATGGGCTTAATCGGAATGGGTAACAACCCCATGGTAGGTGCGACTGTATCTGTTGCCGTTGCGATCGAGGAAGCAAGCAAGTAGGTTATAGCCCGAGCTTTCGCATTAAAAGGCCATTTCAGGTTAGAACAATTTGCATCATTTTTAGCACATATTCAAAACATAAGAAGCCCCTTTTTATTCTGGGGTTTCTTATGTTTTAAATCAACACACTTTCCAGGAGGACAGGTATGAACACAACAATGCTGATCGTTTTCTTCGCAATTATTTCTGGAGTTTTTATCCCTATTCTTTACAATAATAAAAATAGAAAATAATTTTTCATAATAAAAGGTCAGGAGACGTAACGTTCCTGACCTTTTTATTTTCAAAACCTTATCTTTACCGCACAGTTTTTAAACAACTTAAACCGATGAAGCTAGTTGTGACGCATTTTCTTGACGAGTCCTTCTATTCCAATTCAAACATTTGTCGATATTTTTTCAATAGAGTATTAACCTTATTTTTTTCAGTAACTACAACATTGAAGTCCTGATATTTATTATCTTTCTTGAATATCATATTAAATCCAGTATCCGGATTTTTATTGCCGTAACTATTGGACCTCACTTCAACACAATTGTAACCAGTATTTAATAACTTTTCGATCATATCTATGTTAATCATAATCACTCCTATTGCAGAATAATTATCATTATACACCTTTATGTTCTTATTTTCAATGTGTAAAAATTAGTTTACACATAAAAAGCACCCCGAAGGATGGCGAAACAAAAAATTGCAGCGAAAGCTCACTCTCCAATCGACTTTTTCATGGGCAATCTGGCGACCTTCCTCACCCTTATACTAATTGCATCTCCGCTTCATCAATGGAAGGATAGCCATATGCTCTGGCTATATTAGCATTAATTTTAATTGAGATATTCTCACCCTTTTCATTTAATTCTTCTAAATAGCCTAGAAACAAGGCTAAAGTTTTCTCTGAATAGGTTGAAATTTCACCCTCAAAGTAAACCTCAACTGTGGCATTTCGGCTCAAATCAGTTGACCGACCTCTAGCTTTCAGTTTAGGGTAATTCTCTGAAAAAATTCTGTCCTGTTCTTTATAAAGCTGGGCAATCTGTTCTATAAGTCTCTCTTTTTCTGGAGAAATTATCGGTAAATGAGATTTTATTTTCTCATATTCTGCCGGATGCGTATATTTCATCATCATAGCATACTTTTCAGTCAGTAAATTTCTTTCCCCCTTTTCGGCCGCCTTTAAATCCTCTAAATAACTTTCCTGCAGTTCAACACTCCATGCTTTAAATTGCGAAGAACGCATAATTTCAAAGGTCCTTAAGTTATCCTGACAACTGGCACGACCGCCGGTATTTGAAACCTTTTGAAACATTTCCCATTCAATTTTTAAAATTTCTTTTATCAAATCTGCACTTTTACTACTCATTCTAATTTCCCCTCAACTTCTTTGATATTTAAAACCAGCGACTGGTATTGTGGACTATTTTCGCTGTAGGTCGCTTTTAACAAAGGTTCAACGTTATTTAACATTTCAAGGGCTTTATCATATTTCTTTTGATGAAAATAGATTGCCGCCAGATTATTTAGTGACGTTAAATATAATGGATGATCTTTGCCTAAGTGCTCATCAAAAATCAATAGACTCGATTCAATCATACTAAGCGCTTCATCTAATTCGCCTTCTACCATTAATGCATTTGCCAGGTTTAAATTTGAAATTGCTATATACTCATGATTCCCTGTATTTTTCAGCAGCTCTAAACTTTTGGATAAAAAAACCTTTGCTTCTGCCATCTTACCCATATCCTGATAGAGATTGGCTAGATTATTTGTGGCGTTTGCATATAAAGTACTCTTAAATTCAAGGTTTTCCGGGGAAATTGAAATCGTATCAGCTGATAATATATCTTTCATTTCCCGGTCATTATCGTAGCTTTTCAAAGCCTCTAAAAACATTCTTTCAGCTTTGTCAAATTCTTTTGTAAGCCTATACATGCAGGCCAGATTGACCGATGTTGTTGCATATTGCATCGAATCTTTTCCCACTTTTTTCTCAATAAGTTTTAGGGCTTTATCAAATGTTTCATGGCTTTTTTCAAAATCCCCAACATTTCGATACATTCCACCCAAGTCATTAATAACAGTTACATATCTGTCTGAATCAGCACCAAAATGCTCCCTGATCAAGTCGCAATATGTTTCCATATAAGGAATCGCCTCTACATAATTTCCTTCATGGCTAAACTTTCTAATCACAGCTTTTAGTTGTTCTTTTTGATTTTCATATTCATTCATATTCTATTCTCACCTCACACTTAGTATTTAATGCTAGCATTACTTTAATTCAGTATAAACCTTCCTTCTGCTTCTTTCAAGCAGACTCTTAACCCAAATGCTATAACAAAACCTAATCTATTTTCAAAAATGCGATGATCTTCAGCGGGATTAACGGCCGGAAAAATTGAACAATAAAAATCTTTATAAAGGGATTAAAAGACGAAAAAATTGTTATATACTTTAAATAAGCTGGTATTTTTTATAAAAACCATTGACAGAACTTGTATTTGTGTAATATAAAAGAAGTATACATCAGCGGAAGGAGAGATTAATTATGGCAATGCGTTACTCAAGTCTGGTCAAAGACGGCAAACTCAATGTACGACAGGACTATATTCAGACTGAATCCGGCGATTTTCAGAAACTCACTCCAAACTGGGTGAGAAAAGCCTATGAAAAGGCTCAGGAGCTGGAAGATACCGAATCCATTGAAAAACTGGAGAATCTGGTCCTCGATGTCTATATTAAAGGAGAAGAAGACCATCTCGGCAAACGGATTAACTGGTGCTTAAAAGACGAATTAAACAGTCTTAACAACAATTAAAAAGCATTCTCTTTGGCTCGTAAAACCCATTTTCCTAAATATCATCCACAATAAAAGCAAACAGACAAGTATTCTATTCTGACTGTTTGCTTTTACTATTTTCTATATTCTGGCAGTCCTGATGCCCTTTATCAGTTCAAAATAATCTGCTTCAGGTATTTAATAACCAGATCCGAAAAGCGGTTGATATCCCTGATATAGGCAAAATCCTTACCATAAATCAATTTTTCCGCCATCAGGTCCTGCTCTTTTCCGGTAAAGACTCCCAAGACCAGTATTCCGGCCTGTCTGGCCGCCCGCACTTCTCTGGCTGTATCGGTAATGGCAACCCGGCCTCTGTAAGCCTGATCCAGGCTTTCTTTTTGCCCTTTACCGACTTTTATATCATTAGGTCGTCCGTCGCTTAAGACAATTAGAATTTTATTGTCTTCAGTACGTTTTAACAAATCTTCTGTGGTTGCCCGAATCGCCAGACCATCGCGATTATTACCGGTACAAAAGTATTCAAAGATATTCTCATTGTGTGATAAGGGCGCTTCATAGTCACGAAACCGCTTAATTACCGTATAATCAAGAAAACTTGAAAATCCCATCACCCGGTTGGGAATCCCTACCAGAGTTAAAGCCTGGGCCAGTAAAAAAGCCTGAATGGCCACGCTGGACTGATTGCGCCTTTGCGAGCCACTGGAATCCATCAGGATATCCACAACAAAAGACCCTTTATCATTATCGATGGTTTTTACAAACACTTTGTTATTGCTGCTTCGACCAATACGCCAGAGTTTATTGGCTACCAGTGTCCCGCTGTCGGAAGGAATCGCGTCTTTGGTTTCTTCCTGAACCAGGGTTCTGGCCATACTTTCTTTCAGCTTATTGATATTTCGCTTACAAACCTTGTAATTGGCACGATAAACATCTATATTTTTAGTCTGATGTCGACGAACATATTTCTGTTGGAACTCATTTTCACTTTCACTGCGAATAACCCCATCGGTCATGTGTATCCGACAATTTCCGTGCTCACCGCGGCAAACGCGGTTCTCAAGCTTACGCACCTCGCTGATATTCAAAAATGAGTTACCATAATAATAGGATACTTTTTCATAGATCTTTTCCAGATCTTCTTCCTGAACTCTGATAATCCGATTATCTTTGTCCACACCTGGCATCGTTGCGTCACTATTGCTTTCACCAAGTAAGGCTTCGGCGATTTCTTCAATTGATGCCTCAATTTCCTCATTGGCCGGATCATCAAACAACTCCTCCAGCATAAAGTCAGAGAAATCACCACGCAGACCTTTGGGATTTCCATTCTCATCAATGATTTCACCATCGGCATTCACGAAAAGCGGAAAGTGATCCATATAAATATCTTCGATTCCACGTAAAAATTCGATGGTATCCTCACGGTCCGACAAAGCATTGAGATCATGCATCAGGTTTCTGGTTGCCACATCAACCTGTGGTGACTTGCCGATTTTTTCCAAAACCATTGCGTGTCTGGTCTTTTCGATCAGATTTTCGGTATGAAGATTATAATAGCTCATCAAGACATCATCATAAGCTTTTTTGCGGATATCATAAATCCCCGGCCGCTCAGCAATCAGTTTTTCTTCAATCAGGACATCACTTCCCATGCCAATCAGACCAAGCAGTATATCTTTATCAAACCCTGCTTTATAGCGGCTGATCACATATTTTTTAACAGAATCCCATTTGATGTACTTGCGTCTTCCACCAGCCGTCACGGCGTGGTAGAGGGCAACATTTTCAGAGATAAAACTTTTTTCTCCCCGATCCATATTTTCATCATAGTCACCGGAGACAGTCCACATCAGATTGGAAACCCGATTGTCAAATTCATAATTCTCATAAATCCATTTTTTTGACTCCATCACAAACCTCCTTTCCGAAGCTAAGGTTAAAATCACCATTATCATCCCGACAAAAACTAATTTAACTTAGCTACAGCTTTGACAATTGCTTAAGCCTCCGGAAAGATGTCAGCAGCTTCCCAGGATTCTCGGATTCTGGTTCTAATGACATCCAGGACGATTTCCTTTTCATACTGATCAAAGCTTTTGCCAATCACGCCCATATCTACGGCCAGCATTGGTTTTAACCCTCGGCGAATGGTTTTTAGGCTGCCGATAATCCCTCGCAGGTCCACGGATTTTGTGGAAATCTCAGAATTTCTCGACTTCTCCTGCAGATCCAGAAAAACTCCGGCAAACTGGGCCAGCATCTCATCATCCGCATCAGTGAAGTTGTTTTTCAGAATCACCATCAGGGTTTCTTCTTCAATCTGCGGAATATCAATGGTCATAAACCGTGAAACCAGGGCTTCATTAAGCTCCTTGGTACCAGCATATTCGTAGTTCATCGTTCCAATAAAACGGGTCGCTTCATGGAGACCAATTTTTTCATAACCCGGAACATCAATTATTTTTCGGTAGTCGAGGGCTGAATGCAGCACGACCAGAGCATCATTCTTGGCCATATTAATTTCATCAAAGACCCCAAACCCGCCATGAATGGCGCACTCATAGACTGATCCCCGTCGCAGTTTGACCTCATCATCAATAAAAGTATCCGTTCCGATCAGGCTGGCGCTATCAGTATTGACATGAAATGAGGTGTTCCACTGGGGGCGGCCGAAGAGCTCGCAGATATTATCAGCCAGCACATTTTTGCCGGTCGCCTTGGGACCAGATAAGAGAATGTTTTCTTCTTCAAGAAGTGCTGAGATACACATCGACCAAATATCCTTACCGTAAAAAACCGTTTCCGTTCTCGGTACCCGGCTCTTTAGATTTTCGTCTTCCAATGTATAAAATACTTTAAATTTTTCAACATCATCAAGCAGTTTTTCAGAAACTCCCTGCTTAATTAATTGTTCTCTTAATATCATGATTTTTCCTTTCTGTCTCAAAACAGGCTTCAATTAGTGTTGCATAACTTAGAATGATTTTAAATATATCATTAAACATCTTCCCATACAAGGCAAATTAAGAAATGACAAGATTTTATCCGCGTTTTGAAGATCCTAAACGCCACTTTCCCAGAACCTCTGACTTTAAAAACCAACCGTTCGATAACGATTATGTAATGAATTTTTTCTCCTGTGAAATAGAGTTACTCAATAAAAAAAAAGAGAGAAAAGCAAACGCTTTTCATCTCTTTTGAAAGGATTAATCCTATAAACAAGTTTTGGTCATTTATTTTCGGCCAATAACCTTTTTAGCCGCAGCTACGATATCTTTAGCTGTCAAGCCATATTCTTCCATCAATGGCGGCACTTTACCAGACTGGCCAAAACGATCTTTAACCCCGATTCGTTCCATCGGCACCGGATATGTTTCAGCCAGCACCTCAGCAACAGCCGCACCCAGACCGCCAATCACACTGTGTTCTTCAGCAGTGACAATGGCGCCCGTCTTTTTAGCAGCCGCTTCGATTGCTGCTGTATCGATTGGTTTAATGGAACCCATATTCAGAAGCTCTGCTGAAATGCCTTCGGCAGCCAGTGCCTCAACCGCTTCCAGTGCTGGTCCCACCATCAAACCGGTCGCAATAATACTCACATCGTTTCCGTCTTTTAAAGGTGTGGCTTTTCCCACTTTGAAGCTATAGTTTTCATCAAAAAGAACCGGTACATCACTTCGACCCAGACGGATATAAACAGGACCATCAATTTCAAGTGCAGCATCTATCATTTTTTCAGTTTCTACGGCATCGGCCGGACATAATACCGTCATATTAGGCATAACCCGCATCAAGGCAATATCCTCGATCGACTGATGGGATCCGCCATCCTCGCCGACTGAAATTCCCGAGTGAGTTAAAGCAATTTTAACATTAAGTTTTGGATAACAGATACTGTTTCTGATTACTTCATAGGCTCGTCCCGCACCAAAGATTGCAAATGTAGAAGCAAAGGGAACTTTACCAACAGCGGCCAGTCCGGCAGACATACCCATCAGATTGGCTTCAGCAATCCCTACATTAAAATGACGTTCGGTACATTGTTTGGCAAAAATATTAGTCTTTGTCGCGCCTGATAAGTCGGCATCCAGAACAACCAGATCCTGATTTTCATCTCTTAACTTTACCAGATATTCACCATATGCAACTCGTGTAGATTTTTTTTCTGCCATTATTATGCCTCCAAATCTGCCAGCGCCTGCGCAAGTTCTTCAGCGTTGGGTCCTTTTCCATGCCATCCAGCGTTATTTTCCATGAAAGTTACGCCTTTTCCTTTTACCGTTTGGCAGATAATCACAGTTGGCTGATCAACTACCGCTTTTGCTTCTTCAACGGCTTTTCTTAGTTTAGGAAAATTATGTCCATCATCTACATTAATAACTTTCCAGCCAAAGGCTGCAAATTTTTCATCAATTGGATAAGGTGATAAAACATCACAGATTGGTCCATCGATCTGCAGATTATTGTTATCAACAAAGGCAATCAGATTCCCCAATTTATAATGAGAAGCTGCCATCGCAGCTTCCCAGACCAAACCTTCCTGCAATTCGCCATCGCCCAGAAGAGCATAAACAGCATATGGCTTATGATCGATTTTTCCACCCAGGGCCATTCCCACAGCTGCTGAAATCCCCTGTCCCAGCGATCCGGTCGACATATCAACACCCGGAGTTTTTTTCATATCCGGATGTCCTTGCAGAATCGAACCTAACTGTCTTAAAGTTTCCAGTTCAGAACGGTCAAAATAACCTTTTGCTGCCAGGGTTGCATATAAACCGGGTGCCGCGTGTCCTTTTGACAGCACAAAACGGTCCCTGTTATCATCCTTTGGATTCCTGGGATCCACATTCATCTGTTCAAAGTAAAGCAAGGTCAGGATTTCTGCCGAAGACAAAGATCCTCCCGGATGTCCGGAGCCCGCTTTTCCAATCATTTTAACAATGTCTTTTCGAATGCCACGAACGGTTTCTTCTAAAAACGCCATTTAAATCTCCTTTTGTTTCTAAGTGTTTTTGAGTATTTCTCTCTTAATTTCTATTTGACTGCCTTGCGATATATAAAGACGGGGAACCCGCTTATTAACCAGACAGGTGATTTCATAATTGATCGTCCCAAGCTTATCGGCCAGCTCATCAGCAGATAAATTCCTGCCAAAAAGTTCGACCTCGTCATAGAGACTGACCTCATCAAGACCGGAACAATCCACCATACATTGATCCATACAGATATTACCGACAATTGGGGCTCTCTGTCCGTTAATAAAGACCTCAGCTTTTCCACTTAACATTCTGGTATAACCATCAGCATAACCCACTGGCAATGTGCCGATCAGTTTTTCCTCACTGGCCACATAACGATTGCCATAACTGACAGACTCACCCGGTCCAATAGTTTTGAGATGGACAATTCGGCTTTTAAAAGACATAACCGGTTTTAAGTCTATCTTAGACCGTTCCACTTGCGCCGAAGGGTAAAGACCGTAAAGAATAATCCCCGGCCGCACCATATCAAGATGCAGTCCCTCCAAATCAAAAATTGCCGCGCTGTTGGCAATATGATAAATTGGGATTTCAATGCCTTGACGGACGATTGCCGCCATCACTTCTTTGAACCGGTCATACTGCAGTCTGGTAAAGGTTTTATCGCTTGCATCAGCTGTTGAGAAATGACTGAACAGCCCCTGAATAAAGACACCTTCCAGCTCATTGATAAGCCCGACCATTTCCGCCGCTTCACGATAAGAAAACCCGATTCGTCCCATTCCCGTATCCACTTTTATATGGATGGGATGGATCAGGCCTTTTTTCCGGCAATAATCCGAAAGAGCCAGGGCAAAAGAATGCTGGTACACTGTCGGTATAATATCAAACTTAATAAGCTCTGGAATCACCGCTTCCGGCGAAAAGCCCAGAAGCATTATCTCACTGGTAATTCCGTTTTGGCGAAGAGCAATGGCTTCATCGATAAAGGCAACTGCCAGCATATCAGCACCTGCTGCAAGCAGAGCTTTTGCACACGCCACACTGCCATGTCCATAGGCATCGGCTTTAACAACACCAAGAACCTTTACCTGATTACCAACAATTTTTCGGATCTCACGAAAATTATGTGTCAGCGCATCAAGATCAATTTCAGCCCAGGTGGGCCGAAGTTCCAAATCAAGCATTTAATCTCCTTATTCCACACCCTGCATCAAGACAATTCTCCCAATCAGATGTTTAACCAGTTCAACGCCTTTTTCAATGGATTTTCCCAGGTTATCCCGGTAATCTGCTTCAAGATTTCCATCAGCCTGATCAGACATCGAGCGAATAATCAGATAGGGTACACGGTTAACTACAGCAACCTGACCAACCGCAGCCCCTTCCATTTCAACACACAGGCCATCAAATTCCTTCAGCAGCTCTTCTTTCAATTCCACCGAATCAACGCCCAAATCCGCTGTCATGACCCGGCCTTTTAAAAAAGTCAGTTCAAGTTTTTCAGCTTCTTCTGCCGCCAGATCGATCAATTGTGAATCTGCCTTGAAATAGGTCATATCCATATTGGGAATCTCTCCGCGGGGGTGACCAAAGGCTCTGGCATCCATATCATACTGAACACTGTCCGTAGAGATCACAATATCCCCCACATTTAGTTTTGGCGACACTGCCCCGGCTACACCCACATTGATAATGACTTTCGCTTTGAAAAGATCAATCAAAATCTGGGTACACATTGCCGCATTGACCTTTCCCACACCCGACTTGACCACTACCACCTCTTTATTATCAAGCTTGCCTTTAATAAAAGTCATACCGCCATGATGAATTTTAAACGGGTCTGTCATCGATGACTTTAAGTCCCGTGCTTCACTTTCCATCGCCGCAATGATTCCGATCATTTTCCTTCTCCTTTCAGCAGACTAACGACTGCATTAGCTGCGATCCCTTCTTCTCTTCCAGAAAAACCCAGTCCTTCTTCGGTTGTCGCTTTAACGCTGACCCGATTCGTGGTTAACCCCAGACAGTTCTCAATATTTATAACCATCTCATCAATATAAGGCTTAAGTTTTGGCGCCTGGGCAATTATCGTTGAATCAATATTGTTGATGATATAGCCCTGGGCACCAACAAGCTCACCGACTTGCTCAAGCAAAAGCAGGCTGTCACAATTTTTATATTTTGGATCCGTGTCCGGAAAATGCTTACCAATGTCACCGAGAGCCAAAGCACCCAGAAGTGCATCCATTATGGCGTGTACCAGTACATCTGCATCTGAATGTCCTAACAATCCTAATTGATGTTCAATTCTTACGCCGCCTAAAATAAGCGCACGATTTTCAACCAGACGGTGAACATCATAACCTGTTCCGACCCTTATCATAGTTCTCCTCTTTAATCATTCTTCACCTAAATTTAACCATATTTTACTGCTTTTGTACAGGTTTTTAGCTTTGTAGTTGTTTACATATTCCTGAATAAAAGCTTTCTTAATCTTTTGTCCGATGGCTATATTCTTTATAAACCCGATACGGTTTGGAAATAACACGCTGGGGAAGAGATTTTAAAAACCCACTCAAGTCATGTTCCATTTCTTTTGTCATCCGGCTTGGTTTTGATAAGACTCTTTTTACAAATTCTTCCTTATAATGGGCATTGACAAATTCCTGATTAAGCTGAACCTGAATATGGCAGGTTTCACAAGTAATCCGATCAATTTGTCCATTAAGATACTCAATTTCGTGCTGGGTTTCCTTTTCACAGTTCACACAGAACAGATAGGCTTTCATTCGATTTTTCGGCATGGTATCCTCCTGAGACACTTTCAGAAATTATATCATACTTCTGCACTTAATTCTTTGTCATATTTCAATCAGAGGCTTATTTTTCCCACAAAAAAACCCGGTTGTTTTAAACCGGGTCAGTGCGTCAATAAACCCCGTCCCGACCAATTGAATTTAGTAGGCTGCTACGGTCTCGTACAGTTGCAATAATTGAACTGACTAATATATGCGTTTCTGGACAACTGTTCGCCCCGATGCAGCCAACTAAAAGGCCAATTGTCGGTCCTCAGTCGGTATAATTAACTTTTGACAATTTGACCCAGTTATTTAAACCGGGCTTCCTGCCTAATATCTGTAAATTGCTGCAATATCACTGCCTGTTGGCATGTCCGCCCCTTCAAGAACGATTACCTCACCTCCACGGCTCAAAACGGCTTCTGCCATAGCATCGTAGATATCACCAACGTAAGGGCTTAAAAGATCATCTACATGGATATTTCCCAGAATCGGATCAAATTTTCCAGGATGAACCTTGCTGCCATTCAAGAACAGGCGTGACACCTTACCTTGTGAAATTGCCTTTCCGATCTGCGAGACATCATCTGACCCCAGATCTTTTGCCTGAGCTTCAAAAAATACCTCCATCTGGTCTTTGAGCTGCTGATCAAATAGCTCTTTCATCACCGCCTGAACTTTTTTATGAAGTGCTTTTACGTCAACAGCATCCACATCTATTTTTACGCCTTCTTTAATCAAGTACGGATTTTTGGAAATTTTTCGAAACTCTCCCTGATGTTCTTCGAGTCCGATTAAAATCAAGGGAATTTTAAAAGCTTTGGAATACTGTTCCAGAATATAGGTATCCACATATCTAAAGAATTTTTCCCGATCAAGATTTTTCTCGTCTTTAGCTCCACCATGTCCGTGAAAAATAGCCTGATCTCCACCATAGCTTCCAGCGGTTAAATGCGGTTCAGTTTTTTCTTTACCCAACACACCTTCCAGCGTTGAATCTTTTTCATCAACAGGAATCTGATAGATCTGCGTTTTATCCGCTTCATAGAAGTAAAAACTATCACGATTCAATCCCAGCACATGATATAAACCACTGGACTGATAATTTTTCAGTAATGGCTTGGTATAGAAACTGTCTGAAACAATGGCCTGATTAGGCACATCCATCGGCAGTTTATAAACCACGCATTCTTCTTCATCCGCTAATATAGCCACACCTTCGGATGTATAATCCCAAAACAAGGTATCATTTTCCATTTCACTAAAAAGATCAAACAGATCTTTAAAATTCCGGTTATCGTCCAGCGATCTCTGAACTTCTTTAACAAGGTTTTTAAATCGAATGGGATTTTCAAAGCGCTCCGGTATTCTTGTGTTAGTATCCATGTAAATTGAAACGACCGGTTTGCCCTGTTTTTCAAGGATAGGATGGGGAAATTCTTTTGCAATCTGATAGTTCATATTACAGACCTCCTTTCTGATATAATCACTTTCTACCCAGATTTTTCTAAATAAAACAAACCCTTAAATAAACCACTGCCTGAATCTTTTTCTCAAAGCCCAAAGAAGATATTTTCCTCCCTTCAAAATCTTTATTTCCTATGATAAAATGCCATATTGTTTATTTATTTTTAACCTTTTTATTCCCTTTTCTTAATCTTTTTATGCTATATTAAAAAAAAGCCCTGGAGGTCCATGCTTGAAAACATACATTCTCGATACAAACGTTTTAATCCAATCTCCCTCTGCTCTCTTTTCCTTTGATGATAACAATATTGTTCTTCCCATCGCCGTGCTCGAAGACCTGGATAAGCTTAAGAATGAAGATGGCGAACGTGGTGCTAATGCCCGTGAATCCATCCGTACTCTCGAACATTTTAGACAAACCGCCAATCTGATTGCCGGTGCGCCCCTTAACAATGGCGGTTTTCTGCGCATTGAATTAAATTGCGAATCGGTGGAACTGCCCTACGGTTTTAGAACCGACTGCAATGATAATCGTATCCTCAAGGTCTGCAAGGGGCTGCAAAACAAAGGTGAGAACGTAATTCTTGTTACTAAAGATATCATTGTCCGATTAAAAGCTCAGACGATGTCAATTCCTGCTGAAGATTTTTTTGCAGAACAATCCCCAACTTACACTGACCAGTATACCGGAAGAATTAAGATTGACTGCCCAGACGAACTTTTTGATGAACTCTCCCGAGGTGGACTTAACCCTGACCAGACTTTTATTCTGAAAGCCAACGGCGAAAAGGAAGCCGTCAATCTGGTGATCAATCAGTTTGTGATCATCTGTTCTGAGCTGGATTCCCGAAAAACTCGGCTTGGCCGTTTTGACGGCAAAAGAATCGTCCCGCTTAAAACTTTAAACCAGGAGCCTTTTGGTGTCAAAGCCCAGAATGTCGGTCAGCGCTTCCTGCAGGAAGCCTTATTGGAAGATGCTCAGCGTGCGCCTCTGGTCATTGTCAAAGGTACATCTGGTACCGCTAAAACTTTCTATTCCCTGGCTGTCGGCCTCAGCCAGACAGTAAACATGGATCAGAACAGCTACCGCAAAATCCTGATCACCCGTCCCAATGCTCAATTCGACGAAAATATCGGCTACCTTCCAGGCAGCGAACAGGAAAAAATCGCTCCCCTGCTACGTCCGATTATTGATAATCTTGAGATTCTTTTAGACAAACCCAATCAAACCCGTTTCCAGAACGAGGTAGAATCGAAAAAGAAAATAGAGTCTTATTTTAACCAGGGTATCATCACTGCTGAAGCTATCAATTTTATCCGCGGACGTTCTATCACGCATACTTATCTGATCATTGATGAAGCGCAAAACCTGACCCCTAAACAGGTCAAGGGTATCATAACCCGCGTTGGAAAAGGAACTAAAATTGTCCTGCTGGGTGATCCCCAGCAGATCGACAATCCCCTTCTGGACGAAAAGACCAATGGCTTAAGTTATGCCTCAGAAAGAATGAAAGGCAGCCCACTCTGTTATCAGCTAACTATGGAACCCGATGAGTGTCTGCGTTCAAAACTGGCTTATGATGCCGCTCAGCGAATGTAAATATTTTTTAACACCTGTAAATTAAAAAAGCATCATCCCTTAACTTTACATCAAGGGACGATGCTTTTTTATCTAAAACTATTTACAAATTAATAATATACTCTTCATCAATCATAAATAAAGGCGCTTTATCTTTTTCACGACGACCAAGTTTTAAACTCTCATTCTGCAGACTTGGCATTTTGTCTGAAAGCTCTTCGGTTTCATCAAGGACCATTTCGACGCCAATCACCTTGTCTACCGTCATGCCCATCTGCTTACCGGTCGCTTCATTTTGAAGGACGATGGTCAGCTCCCGTCGGCTTTCGGTATATTCTTTACATAATGAATTAAACAGCTTGATCATCTGACTTAATTCTCTATTTCTGGCCTTTTCAATCAGATTCAGGGCCTTGTTGTATTCACCCTGCACCTGTAAACGCTCAACTTCATGAGCTAACTGATGAATCCTTTTATGAGGCCCGTCAAATTTTTTTAAAAGTTGCTGCAATATCAAATCTTCTGTTTTATAAGAATCATACCACTTGCCAAACGCACAGGCATGAGGATCTGTGGTTAAGGTAAATTTTCTTTTTTCATGGACGGAATTTTCCAGTTCATTCACCCAGTTAATATGATCCTGTTTTCTTTGTGCCAACAAAACCTTTAATTCGTCAACTTCCTCTTCTATAGTAGACATTCCATAGAATTTCCGGGTATCAATCACCGGAATGATTTCCCCCCTCAAATTCACGGCACCTTTTATATAATAAGCTGTATCCGGCATTTTTATCAGGTTTTCCATGATAAAAATTGATTTAACATATTCACTTGAAACGGCAAATATTTCTTTTCCCAGATTAAATAAAGCCCATGGAAATTCAGACTTTTCTTCTGCCACCGTAACACCTCCCAAAAGTTTAGTCCATCTTAACTATTTTTGCAGCTTTCGTCAAGTTTTTATTGTTTTATCACTTTATTCATCGCATAAAAACATATCAATTTTGCATCTTATTATAAACTTACATCAAACTTAAAGTTCATATCACGAATCGTTTTTTATTCATATATATAAGAATAATTTTTAATTTTCTTTCTGCCATCTGAAATATTTTATGAACACTGCATCATTTTTTTATCAATATTTATACGCTCTTACTTAATTCATCCCATAAAACCCTTCCATAGTCAATCCACTATTATAGATGGCGTTCGCTACTTCAGTTCCCACATAACGCAAATGCCACGGCTCATAGGCATAACCGGTAATCCCCGTCTGCCCTTCGGGATAGCGGATAATAAAACCGTACTTATGGGCATTGTTTTTAACAAACAGGCCTTCCGGGGTATTTGCAAAACTTTCCACCAGATCAAACCCCACTGAAGCAGAGGTCACATCCATGACCAGGCCCAGCTGATGTTCGCTCATACCAGGTCGGGCACTAACCAGTTCTGCATAAGCCAACCCAAATGTATCCACATTCCACTGGTACAAGGAAGCCTGGGTCTGATAAGACCGGTAGCCGGAACAGCAGTAGAGGGTCAGTCCGCTGTTTTTAGCGGCAGCAAAAAGATTACCCAGGGCTGCGGCTGCTTCTGCCCGCATCATGGTTGTTCGGGTAGACGGCAAGGACAGTACAACCAGATCTGACGGCTCATAACTGGCAGGAATACTATGGTTTTTATTCACCAGCCGAGTCATCGAAGTCAGTTCCTGTTCCATATTAGCTGGTCGGCTGCTGCCTTTGGGCAAAATGACAACTTTTATCCCTTCCAAGCGTAAAGACATCCCTTCGTATCCAGCCGCTTCACCGGTGCTAACCCAGGGCAGCCAGCCAAAACCTTCTGTATAAACTGCATAATAAAGATCACACATTTTAGCATCATAACCAGTCAGACTTAGTCTGATGGACTCTATCCGATAGCTCTGACCAGTTGTACCTGCCAGCTCGCCATCAGTAGACCAGTCCTGCCAGCCGATATTTTGAACATGGGCCTGATAACGGATACCCACATCATAACCGCTGTTGTTAACCTGTATCTGTAAGGCTTCCAACCTCAAATCAGAACCAGTGTTGCCACTCAAATCCCCTTTTGCCCGCCAGTCCTGCCAACCAGTATTTTGAACATAGGCGCGGTATTCGGCAAAGATACGGTTTGTCAGAAAGGGCAGGTTCTCACTGCCGGGAGCTGGCATCCCCTTAGGAATAACCATGATCCGGATACCTTCCAGCCGGTAGCCCATCCCTTCTGTACCAGCTTCATCACCATTTTTCGCCCAGTCCATCCATCCATAATTCTGAGCATGAACCTGATAATAAATATCATAAAGGTCCGCATACGTTCCGGTCAGTCTCATCCTGATCGCTTCCAGACGGTAGCCCAATCCTTCAGTACCACTTAATTCTCCGGTCTCTTTAGCAGCCTGCCAGCCGATATTCTCTATCTGTGTCTCGTAGGATACGCCCAGATCATAGCCCTGATTATCGAGTTCAATTCTGATCGCTTCCAGTCTTAAAGAACTGCCAGTGCTGCCGCTTACAGAGCCATCGCTTTTCCATTCCTGCCAGCCCAGATTCTCAACATGGGTCTGATAAGTTGCTTTCACGTTACCGTTAACATATGGGCGATCGGTCTCACCCGGCACATCAACTCCTTTTTCCTGAAGCAGAATCCGAATGCCTTCCAACCGAAAGCCCAAACCCTGGCTACCTGCTGATTCTCCATTTTTTGCCCAATCAAGCCAGCCAAAATTCTGGGCATGAACCTGATAGTAAACATCATACTTGTCTGAATCCGATCCGGTTAAAGCGATTTCTATTCCTTCAAGCCGCAGGCCCTGTCCTGTTGTTCCACTGAATTGGCCATCAGTCACCTTTTCCTGCCAGCCGAAATTCTCTACATAGGTGCGGTATTCGATGAAAAGATCCGCTTGAGTATCCAGGACGATTTCAATCCCTTCCAGTCTTAAACCCTGGCCTGTCGTCCCTCCGTCCTCACCATCAGATACCCATTCCTGATAACCTGCATTTTGCACGTATGTGCGATACTGGCAAATAGCTGGTGGTAAAGATTCCTGAATCTGCACCTCTTGTGAGACTTG
Organism: Eubacteriaceae bacterium ES3; assembly: GCA_030586155.1. NCBI lineage: Bacteria > Bacillati > Bacillota > Clostridia > Eubacteriales > Eubacteriaceae > Eubacteriaceae bacterium ES3. The sequence goes on from CP130741.1 coordinate 3,060,912, forward strand.
AGTTGTGTCATTTATTATTTCCTCAGCATACACAAATCCCGAAAAAATCCAAAGCACTGCCATAACTAAAAGCGGAAACCATTTATTTTTCATTTTCTCTCCTTATTCTAAACTAATTTCAAAAAATCTTTTTCCTTGTCAAAATAAGTAAATTTCTATTATGTTTTGGGTATATATCCTAATAACAAAATAATTCAAGCGGGTGATTTCAAACTGCAGAATCTTAAACCTGAATTATTCATCCAGATACAATTAACGGCACATTGTGCCGCATAGATACAGTGTTTTTGATTATTTTTGCTTTTCACTAAATAAGTGAAGCTAAGACAATAGAAAAAGAGCTCCAACTTTGTTAAAATTTAAGTGACCAAACCAAAACCAAACAAAGGAGAAACTCTTCATATGTCTAGTTTAGATGCACTTCAGTTAGAAAGCAATAAAAAAATCAAAATAAATTTCGATGGCGGTGATTTATCCTCTGATTCCGGACTGATTCTGATCAAAGAATTTGCTCATAAATTCAGTTTCCATAAACATGTCAGCAACTTCAAAACTGATGAGAAGACCAGTCGTCAGCATAAGGATGATCAAAACCTGTGCCAAATGGTATATCAGATCATTGCTGGTTACTTTGAAGATGACGATGCTGATGAATTGACAAATGAACCTGTCTTTACAAACATTCTGGGTAAAAAAGCACTGGCTTCTCAACCGACTCTGTCAAGATTCTGGAACCGGATGGATGATAAAACGCTGCCAAAATTTGATGCCATCATTAAAGCAATGCGGACATCTGCTTATAAAATAAAACGTCCAAAACAGGTATTGCTGGATTTGGACTCCACCCTATTGAATACCTATGGAAAACAGGAAGGTGAAGGTTTCAACTATCATTACAGGGTACATGGTTATCATCCATTACTTTGTTACGACGGATTAACCGGTGATCTGCTGAAAGCAGATCTCCGTGATGGAACGGACTACAGTTCCACTGGGGTTGTTGATTTTATGCAACCTCTACTTGATGAATATTTCACGGAGTATCCCGACATAGAGCTGTATTTACGTGGTGACAGCGGGTTTATTTGTACAAGCAATGCGAAACCAATGGTGTGTCTTATGCGATCCGTTTAAAAGCGAACAGTGTTTTAAATGACAAAGCGAAACATCTTGATCATGAAATATTTGAAGCGATGAAAGAAGATATGTCCCAGTATATTGTCCGCTATGATGAGTTTTATTACAAAGCAGGCAAGTGGGAGTACCCGCGCAGGGTAGTTGTTAAAGTGGAGAAACCTTGCAATCAGTTCACCATTCAGCATTCCTTCATTGTAACCAATATGGACTTGAAACCTGAAGAAATCCTAAGATACTATCGTAACCGAGGCACTATGGAGAATTTCATCAAAGAAAGCAAGTCCGGATTTGGCTTCGCTTCTACCGGAAGTAAATCCAAAGTAGTCAATGCCAACCGACTGCAACTGCATGTGTTGGCTTATAATCTGTTTAATTGTTTCAGACGATTGGTTCTGCCGAAGAGCATGAAAAAGATGCAGATCGATACCATTCGTTTAAAGCTGCTAAAAATTGCTTCGAAAATCGTAAAAGCAGCAAGCTATATTTATTTCAAGCTATGTAGCAGTTGTCCCTACAAAGATGAATTTTATAAAACTTTAGAAAATATCAGACAACTTCCGCAGCTGGAATAACAGTAACTGATGATCTTTGGCAACTTAAAATCTTGAAAATAACATCTACGGGATTCGTCTACCCTTTTTGGGTTGAAATTCAACCGTCTGTGTATTTAATCCTTGAAAAAGATGTTGTTTCTCGATTTTAAGATTGCTCATTGCTGGATGAATAATTCAGGTTAAATTATAAAATCTTTGAGTCGCATTTCCCTGATACAGCTATCATATCATATTTTATTTTTCATTGAAAAGGATTACTTCATTTCTTACAGTTCTTCAATCAGGAAAACTTGATTTTTTAGTGATTATTAAAATTTACCTATACAAACTTTCACCCAACTTTCACATAAATCTCATAAGTTTCTCATAAAATTATAAGATACTATCTTTAGCAGATAAAGTTATTTAATTAGAAACGAGGTCATTATGAACTTATTAAAACTATTAAAAAATATCAAGGTCCTGCTTTTACAGGGTTCCTTAAATCAGGAAATGAATGAAATCCGGATTGATTCCCGCAAAGTTTCCCAGAATGACCTGTTTATTTGTATAAAAGGAGCCCGGTCAGATGGGCATCAGTATATTAAAAAAGCTGTCAGCCAGGGGGCAACAGCCATTCTTGTTGAACACCTGGATGAAGATTTGTCAGAATTTAAAAACATCACTATCCTGCAGGTTGACGATAGCCGAAAAGCCTTGGCTTTAATTGCCGCCAACCGCTACAATCATCCTCAAAACAAGCTAAAAATAATTGGCATCACCGGAACCAAGGGGAAAACCACAACCGCCCACATGATCACCGAAATTCTCAATCAGGCGGGTTTTAAAGCCGGCTATATTGGCACCAACGGCATTTCATACGGTCTGGTTAAAGAAAAATCCGATAATACTACCCCTGAACCGCTAAAGCTCCACTATACCTTCCGACAAATGGTTGACAACGGATGTACCCATGTCGTCATGGAAGCCTCTTCCCAGGGGTTTAAACAATTCCGGACCCATGGGCTGATTTTTGAATATGGACTATTCCTGAACATCGATTATGATCATGTCGGCCCAAATGAGCATCAGGATTTTGACGAATATTTTAACTGTAAGCGGATGATTTTTAATCAGAGCAGACAAATGATCATTAATAAAAGCCTGCCTCTTTGGGAAAAGCTGGCCGTTCACGAAAAAGAACGGGCAATCACTTTTTCGACAAACAGTCCGGCTGACTATTTTTCCCAAAACTATGAAATCACCCGTTCTGATAATGCTCTGGGAGGCCGTTTTGAACTGGCAGGAAAAATCAGGGAAAGCATCCTTCTCAAACAGATGCTGGGCGTTTTTAACAGTGAAAATGCCCTTGCTGCCATAGCCACCTGCAGTCAAATGGGGATTGATATTCAAACTATCAAAAGCGCCCTTAAAAACTTTGAAGTTGAAGGCCGTACCCAGCTTGTAAAAGAAGCGCTCAAATATGACCGAACTGTACTGATTGATTATGCTCATAACAGCATGAGTATGCTGAGCCTGCTAAAAGCCTTAAAGGCCTACGAACCGCGCCGTATCATCTGCGTCTTTGGTACCCGCGAAGATCGACCCGAACACCGACGTTTTGATATTGGCTATGCCGCTTCAAAATATGCCAATGAAATTATCCTGACTGAAGACAATCCCGGCTCACTTGAATTTGAAGCCGTCATTTCCGAAGCTGTCCGGGGGATTGCAACAAATAATTTTTCTGCTTTAAAAACGATTCGAGACCGTAAAACAGCTATCCTGTACGCCCTGGAGCATGCCACTAAAGAGGATATCATCGTAATTACCGGAAAAGGACATGAACACTATCAGATCACTGACGGCCAGCCAAATTATTTTTCCGAGGAAAAAATTATCCTTGAACACCTGAAAAGAAAAAACGTCAAGAGAGCTGTTTTGAAATGCCTCCCCAAAAACAGCTCTAAAACCGCCCTAAGAATCACCTCATCATCATAACTACCAAAAAAACTTGACTTTTCCGTTACGTTATCCTTTATGATAATAGCAGGAGGTGTTCAAAATGGAATACACGATAAAAGAACTGGCTGACCTGGCAGGTGTTAGTACCCGCACCCTTAGATACTACGATGAAATTGCACTGCTTTCTCCCTGCCGTTTAAATCAATCAGGTTATCGCATCTACAGCAGCAATGAAGTTGATCGGCTGCAGCAGATTCTTTTCTATCGGGAACTTGACTTCGACTTGAAAACAATTCAAAGTCTTCTCGAAGATCCGGCTTATAATCGTCTGGCTTCCCTGAAAAAACAGCTCACTGCCATGACCACCAAACAAAAACATACAGAACGCTTGATTGAAACGCTTAAAAAAACTATTTTACAGGAAGAAGGAAAAACAATCATGAAAGATCAGGAGAAATTTATCGGCTTGAAAGAAAAACAAATTGCCCAAAACGAAAAAAAATATGGCCGTGAAGCCCGTGAAAAATATGGAAATGATACCATTGATGCTGCAAATGAAAAATTGAGAGCGATGACTCAGGATACCTATGAAAGTACTGAAGCGCTTGGGAAAAAAATAAACGCCCTGTTAGAAGAAGCGGTAAAAAATAATGACTCACCTGCTGACGAAAGCGGCAGGCTAGCGGCAACGCTTCATCAGCAGTGGATCAAAGCTTACTGGAGCCAATATTCAATTGAAGCTCATCATGGACTGGTTGATATGTATCTGGCTGATGAGCGGTTTAAGGCATATTATGATAATACTATCGAGGGCTGTGCCGAATTTCTTCGCGATGCCGTCAAACACTGGATCAACTAAAAAACGAGACGCCGTGGCGTCTCGTTTTTCGTTTCAAAAGAGTTTTGTTGTCCATTGAGAGCAATCCCAGACCTGGTCAACAAAATCTTCGTAGAATTCAGGTTCATGGCAGACCATCAAAATGGCCCCGGAATAATCGGTCAACGCTCTTTTCAATTCTTCCTTGGCATCGGCATCCAGATGGTTAGTTGGCTCATCCAGTACCAGTACATTCGTCTCTCGATTAATCAGCTTACAGAGTCTGACCTTGGCCTGCTCGCCCCCGCTTAAGACCTTAACCATACTTTCAATATGCTTGGTGGTTAAACCACATTTGGCCAATGCCGCCCGGACCTCATACTGGGTATAGGAGGGAAATTCCTGCCAGACTTCTTCAATACAGGTCGTTCTGACATTCTGGTCCATTTCCTGTTCAAAATAACCAATTTCCAGTTTCTCGCCTTTTTCCACTTCCCCATCAATTGGTGGAATCAGTCCCAAAAGACTTTTTAGAAGCGTTGTTTTACCAATTCCGTTGGTTCCCTTTAAGACAATTTTCTTTTTACGTTCCATCGTTAAATTGAGTGGTTTAGATAAAGCCTCGTCATAACCGATAATCATCTCTCTCGCTTCAAACAGTATACGGCCGCTGGTACCAGCCTCCTTGAATTGAAAGCGCGGTTTCGGTTTCTCCCCAGCCAGCTCAATAATATCCATCTTATCCAATTTTTTCTGGCGGGACATGGCCATGTTTCGGGTCGATACTCTGGCTTTGTTACGGGCAACAAAATCCTTAAGTTCTGCTATTTCATTCTGCTGTCGATTATAAGCAGCCTCTTCCTGGGCCCGTTTTGCTGCAAGAACCTCTTTAAACTTCTCATAATCCCCAACATAACGAGTCAGTTTCTGATTATCCATATGATAAATAATATTGATCACTGAATTTAAGAAAGGCAGATCATGGGAGATCAGGATAAAGGCATTTTCATAGTCATTCAAATAACGTTTGAGCCACTCTATATGACCTTCATCCAGATAATTGGTTGGCTCATCCAAAAGCAGAATATCTGGTTTTTCTAAAAGCAGCTTGCCCAAAAGCACCTTGGTTCTCTGACCGCCACTTAATTCGGTAATTTCCTTGTCCAGCCCAATATCACTTAAACCTAACGACCGTCCAATTTCTTCGACCTTGGAATCAATCAGATAAAAATCATGGAATTCCAGCATATCCTGAAGTGTTCCCACCTCTTCCAGAGCTGCTTCCAGATCTTCCGGCGAGCAGTCTCCCATTTCTTCGTATAATATGCCAATTCTTTTTTCAATTTCCAAAAGAAAATCAAAGGCAGAAGTCAGAACATCCCGAATACTCATCCCTTCCTTTAAGTTGGCATGCTGATCGAGGTAACCTACTCTAACATTCTTTGACCATTCAACCTTACCTTCATCGGGCATAAGTGCTCCGGTGATTATATTCATAAAAGTGGATTTTCCTTCTCCGTTAGGGCCGATCAGTCCAATATGTTCCCCTTTAAGCAGACGAAACGAAACCTGATGAAAAATTGCCCGGTCACCAAATCCATGAGAAAGCTTCTCTACATTTAAAATACTCATTTCTTAAGTTATTTCTCCATTTCCTTTTACTTCTTTGCCGAAATCATAAGCCGTCCTTTTTACAGGCTTGGCCTTTACCGACAGTCAACTTCTTATTATACCGGATGTAGGTTAAGGAATCCAGCAGTTTACCTTGATATTAAGAAATTGAAATTTATTTTTTATTTTTTTTACGCTAGCTGAATATTTTTATTAAAATATGCTATCTATATTAATAAATCGGTTTTTTTATAGGAGGTATGACATGAACTATCTTCAGGATTTACGTTATAAAGGGCTGCTGTTACTTCAGTATTTGATTATACTAGGCTCACTCGCTGCGACCCTCATAGCCATTATCAATAGTCGCCAGTTTAGCAGCATTATTATCAATATTATTCCTGGATTAATCATTCTTATCATTATTTTCTTGCAACGGGCAAATCGCAAAAGACATAATTGGGGCCGCATCTTTACACTTGTCGTATTAAACCTCTTGGCCCTCCCCATTCTCTGGTATAATTCCCCGGGGGTCAATAGTGCAATCCCCTTATATTCTCTTATGATAATCATTTTATCCGCCTTTTTTGCAGAAAAAATGATTGAGTTTTTATTGCCTTTAGCCGGTCTTGGAGTTTCCGTATTCATGATTCGATATACCTTAATTAATCCAGATTTTTTTTCGCAGTTCCCAAATCATGATACATATATATCTACTTTTATGATCAGTTTTATTATCGTTTCAGGCATCATTATGCTTGCTGTTTTTCTCATTAACAAATCATTTCAAAAAGACAATGAAAAGTTTTTTAACATGTCTATCACTGACGAATTAACGGGACTATATAACAGAATATACTTTTTTAAATCCGGCCTTGAAGCTTTTGAGGACTTTATCCGATACAGCACGAAATTTACTGTACTGATGATTGACCTGGATAGCTTAAAAGAAGTCAACGACCAGCACGGTCATTCGGCAGGTGATCTTGTTCTTGAAGAATTTGCGAGAATACTGTCCGATACTTTAAGAACAGTGGATATCCCCGCTCGAATTGGTGGTGAAGAATTTGCTGTTATTTTAAAAAACACCGATCTAAAGCAAACGGCCAATGTTGCCGAAAGGATCAGAGAAACTCTTGAAGAAACAGAAATAAAATTCAAAAAAGATATCCTTAAAATAACCTGCAGTATTGGTGGCCAGCAGGTAAGCTCTATGTCTAATTCCTTCGATGACGTCCTTCTTGAAAGTGAGAAAAAGATGACTCAGGCTAAAGAAAAGGGCCGAAACAAAGTAATCTTAAAACTCTAAGCAAATCTGCCGCCAGAATATTTCGCAAAATAATCAGCTGAATAAGTGCGGCACCAGTAAGTGGATGGCAATTCCGACAAAAATAAGCAGGGCAATGGTTCTGTGCATGATGAACCAAGCCCCTTTTCGCGGACGTTTTTTAATGCTGGCATAGATCCCCAGGCACACTTGACTCAACATCAGAAAAGCTGCCATGACGCCAGTTAAATTGATCCCAAAACGTGAATATTGAATTGCAAAATGCGACAACAGAAAAATCACTGTTGCCATTCCAAAAATTTTGTGATTTTTAACAAACACCGTCATTAAAAACTGCATCAGTTTTTTGGCCGTTTTATTCCTGGCAATCACCTTACCAAATCGTTTATTAATAAACTTTAAAACAAAGTTTAAAAGTGTCGCACCATAGGCAAAAATCAGCAGCCAACCAATCAGTTCCCCCAATTCTCTCAATTAATTTCCCTCCATTTCATCAGCTTTTTACACAATAATCAAAGGGTTCTCTCGCCCTGCTGCCATATCCAATAAACAGTTGACCGTATTCTGAGCCATACTCTCAACTGTTGTTTCGGTGTAAAAGGCAGTGTGCGGTGTCAAAATAACATTTGGAAAAGACCTGAGCATTGCCATCTGACGGTTGTTGATACAATCACCGGAGCGATCAATATAATAAAGATTTTTTTCATCTTCCAGAACATCCAAGGCTGCTGCAGAAACACCGCCTTCGAGCAGAGCCTCAATCAAGGCATCTGTATCAATCAGGTTTCCACGGGCCGTGTTAATTAAAATCCCGCCGGTTTTCATCATTTCAAAAGCCTTTTTATCAAACATATGCTGAGTTTCCAGCGTTGATGGCGCATGCAGGGTGACCACATCACTCTCGGCCAACAGTTTTTCAAAAGATACGTATTCGCAAAGCTCGGCCACTTCTTTGTGGGCACTTGGAGAATAGGCCAAAATACGACACCCAAATGACGAAAGATACTTTATCACCGTCCGACCAATCATCCCGGTTCCAACTACCCCAATCGTAGATTCCCCAATACTTTTTCCAACCTTCCCCTTAAGGGTATAATTCTGAACCCTCGACTGCTCCATAATAAAAGGCATTTTTCGCAGACACATGAGAATCAGCATAATGGCATAATCCGCCACTGCTTCCGGCGGGTATGAAACATTCGATACATGAAGATTCAATTCCTGTGCCCGTTTCAGATCAATATGGTCATAACCGATGGATCGAGTTAAAAAACAAGACACACCCGCCTGATGAAAAGCCTCCAAAAGGCCAGCATCCATTTTTGTTGGCGTAAAACTGACGCCATCATAGCCTGCTGCCAGATGGACATTTTGAAGGGAAGGATACGCTTCAGTATAATCATAGTCAATCCCTTTTTCTTTGCACAATACATCAAAATACTTTTTTTCATCAAATTCTCTAAAACAATATAAAAATAATTTCAATTTCCCACCTTTTCGTTCCTTATATGTCTCCTCTGATTCACCCTCAATTTCTTCGCCGCTTATCTGGCTCTACAAGCTTATCTTCCGTAGTAAAGCTCCGGCCTTCTTCATACCCTTGAGCATAAAATTGATGATGATAAACCTGATCCTTATCCTGATGTGGTCGGTGATGAAGAGGCTTTAAAATTTCCTTAACTTCTTCGGGAACCGCTATCACTAGTCCCCATTCCAGATTTTCTGTTTCCTGTATTGTATAAGCATCCTCGAGCCCTTCATAAAAGCCTTTTCCATAACTTTCACAGGCATCATTGATCGTTTTTGCTGCTACGTCCTGTGAAGCCATCATTTTTTTTATATTTTCAAGATTAGACCGCACACAATCTACAGCATAAGCATAGATACTGCTACAGATTTGTGCATCCTCTTCATAACCATAAAAAATAATATAATGGGTATCTGTATCATCTGGTGTAAACAGATAAAATACACAACAGTTATTTTCAGCTATCACATCTGCCAGGCCAGCCATCCAGTGCTCCTTATCCGTTGTATAAAAAAGCTCACTATCAACCTTAATTGGCTTTTGATCAAATCGTATAATATCACGATCTGTCAATTTATACTCAACCATTAACTTTCTGGCTTTTAAAATTGCATTATTCGCTTCATTCTGGTTAGGACTGGTTCCCAAGGCCAACAACTTTTTTATCCGTTCTCGAATATTTGTATCCATTTTAACACCTCTTAATTCTTCTTGGACACTCACAAATTAACGCAAATTAAAATAATTCTTATATAGTATTTTATTTGTATTATAAATTTCTGTCAAGAATCATTATAAAAGACGTTCTGTTTTTAGAAAGAATTAAGCCACTTTTTTAAAAATCATCAGTCCGGTAAATCAATCGATTTTTCCTCAACTGCTCCTACCATAGTGCATTGATTTCTACCATTTTTTTTCGACGTGTAGAGGGCTTCATCAGCAAGATGAATGAAGTCATCACCTTTTTCAATCCCGTTCTCATTAACAATCATCTGGTTTAAAAGTCCCATGCTGACTGTCAGCTTTATTTGATGGGTATCCTTACAAAAGATCAGCTCTTCTATATGAAGCCTTAATGCTTCCATCCGCTCTTTTAGCATTTTGGAGGATATTTTTTGCATAAACAATAGAAACTCTTCGCCACCATAACGAACAACCCAATCGGTTTCTTCGCGAATCCAATTCTTCAAAACTGTTGCAAGCTCTATCAGAACCTGATCGCCAGTTGGATGTCCATAGTCATCATTAATATGTTTGAAATAATCCACATCGAGCATCACAATACTAATCGGATACTGGTCCTGATAGGCTTTAATAAGCTCATAGGGCAGCCTTTCTCTTAAAAAACGCCGATTATAAACATTTGTCAGTCCGTCTGTAACTACTTCCTGATTCAATTTCTTAAGTTTTTCCATGATCTTTTCGCTGGTTTCGTCTCTCATCCCTTCCAGCAGATGTTCATTGGTTACATCCCGCAGCAGTTCTAAAACCTGTCTTTTGGATGGATCAGGTATAGCCGTAACCATGTATAATTTCTCATCTGTATACTCAAACTTCATTACCGTCCGATTTTCCTGTAATGCCCGAGTCGAAATACAGTTCTCGCAGGTTCTTCCAAAATCCCAGATATCATAGCAACAGGAAGGCTTTTCATTTTCCACAAACTCGTCATCAATCACGCTTTTTTCCAAAGGATTAACAACCCGAATGGCATCATAAACTTTTAACAGCAGACTGGTATCAATTGAATTTTCGTTCATCATCTTATGCTCCGACTCTTTTTTTATCATTTTACCACCTATTGTAAAAACATACCAGCCAGATCTATATTTTAAAACACCGCAATTTGAAGCCAATCTTTTACCAGGCCTGATAGAAATTTTTTTATCCAGAAAACAATTACAATCCAATTTATCTCTTTAATCACAAATTTTCTACTGGATTCACTGACTGTCTTGCCTTATAATAATAGTTAGATTTCTAATTATTAGTATTCAAATATAAAGGAGGGTGGTAATGAAACTATCTTTTCACTATTTACTGATGATCAATCAGGCGCTATTTAAAAAGAGAGTCATCTCCAGGTTATCCGGTTCCGATCTGAGTTCCGGTCAACCTAAAGTTTTAGACTATCTTTCTCAGCACGACGGCAGCATCCAAAAGGACATCGCTTTTGGCTGCCAGATTGAGCCGGCTACTCTGACCACGATTATTAAAAGCATGGAAGATCAGAATCTCGTCGAGCGAAGAAGTATAAACGACAATCGTCGCAGTAATTTTGTTTACCTCACATCATTGGGACGGGAAAAATCAGCTCATGTCAACACAATTTTCAAGCAGACCGAAAGTGATGCTTTTAAAGACATTTCAAAAAAAGAACAGGAAGATTTTCTCAAAACCTTTCAGAAAATCTGCCACAATCTGACAGAAACGGAGCACTAAATGAATCGCCAAGAACTCTTTAAACGTTATTTAATCTTTTCAATCGGTATTATTATTAATTCATTCGGAATCAGTTTGATCACTAAAGCGAATTTGGGAACTTCACCCATTTCCAGTCTTCCCTTCACCCTAAGCCTGGGATTTTCGCCTACTCTAGGAACTTTCACCCTCTACATGAGTATTATTCTGATTGTCCTGCAAATTATTCTGCTGCGAAAAAATTTTCCAAAACACTATTTCCTGCAGATCCCTGTTTCCATTCTTTTTTCAGTTTTTATTGATTTAAGTATGTCTTTTTTGACATTCATGAATCCAGTCAATTTTATTTTCCAATTTCTTTTCCTTGTTTTAGGCTGTCTCATACTGGGTTTCGGTGTTTACCTGGAAATGGTGGCAGATGTGGTTATGCTGCCCGGTGAAGCTTTTGTCAACGCGGTATCTATTACCTTTAAAAGTGATTTTGGAAAAACAAAGGTTTTATTCGATACATCAATGACCATCTGTGCCATTTTACTAAGCTTTATCATTTTTAATCATCTGGAAGGCGTTGGTATCGGTACCGTCCTTGCTGCAGTTATGGTTGGGATGGTCGCCAGGTTTCTCAAACGACAGATTCAATTTATTCCTAATTTCATTAGTCAGAAAAGCCATTCAGAGCCGCTTCCCCAGGAATTTTCAAATCCCGGAAAAACAATCATCACGATCAGCCGCGAATATGGCAGTGATGGCCGCAAAATTGGCAAAGCCTTATCCGAACTTCTTGCTTATGACTATTATGATAAAGAAATAATTGAAATGACAGCACAAAATTTCAATCTCCCGGAAGCTGAGGTAGCCGCAAACGAAGAAATGATGCATAATCCGCTATTAAACGACCTGCTGGCATCCTACAATGAACTTGAAAAAGACGCGACTCTGCTTGATAAACTTTACCAGGCCGAAACTGAAATCATCCAAAAAGCCGCTGATAAAGGGAATTGCATCATCATTGGCAGAAGTGCAGATTATATTTTAAGAAACTATAATAACTGTATCAATATCTTCATTTATGCCAGCGACACTTATAAAATTTCGAATATCATGAATCGTGAAAATTTAAGTCGCCTTGCGGCCCAAAAACATATGCGCACTATTAATAAACGAAGATTTATCCACTATAAGTACTATACCGGCCAGATTTTTGGCCTTTCAAAAAACTACCATCTTAGTCTTGATATTAGTAAACTTGGTTTTGAAAAAACACTCCAGCTCATCGAAGACTATTTGTCTATAACCAAATCGCAGGAAATAAAACTCAGCGCCTAAAATAAAAATTTTTACAAAAAAAACACCGGACAGCCGATAAAAATCTCTGTCCGGTGTTTTTTACTTATTGATAAACTATTATTTTTTTATCATATTGATTACAATCAGAAGAATGGCTGCTCCCACAAAAGAAACAAAAATGCTCCATAAATTCAATCCACTTACTCCAGCCTGTCCGAAGAAGGAAAATACCCAACCGCCAATCACTGCACCCAGAATCCCGACAACAATATTTTTGAGCAAACCCATATCTTTATTATTGCTGGTAATAATACTGGCCAACCAACCGGCAATGCCGCCTAAAATAATCCATGAAAAAATACCCATCTGTTCCTCCTCTATTTTCGTTTATCCGATTGTCGGGCAATTCGCATACCCACTTCCTGAAAAAACTGCACAATTAAAACCAGTAACACAACAGTAACAATCATTACACCCGTTTCATAACGGTAGTATCCAAAGCGAATGGCAATATCGCCAAGTCCGCCGCCGCCAACAATCCCCGCCATTGCCGAGTATCCCAGAATGGTCGTCACTGCAATCGCCGCACCCATTAAAAGCGAAGGTTTTGCTTCCGGTATCAGGACTTTCGTAACAACTTGCAGCGGGCTGGCCCCCATTGACAATGAGGCTTCAACAATACCCTGATCAACTTCCTTTAGTGAAGACTCCACAAGTCTGGCAATAAAGGGTGCTGCCGCAATTACCAGCGGTACTATCGTTGCGGTTGAACCAATACTCGTTCCAGTAATCAGACGAGTTAGGGGAATCACCGCGATTAGCAAGATCAGAAAAGGAATAGAGCGGGTAATATTAACAACAATATTTAAGACCAGATTCAGGGCCTTAAAAGGTTTAATTCCGCCTTCTTCACTGGTTACCAGAAGAATACCCATCGGTATTCCTAATACGTAGGCAAGCAGTGTTGAGGTTAAAGTCATATATAACGTTTCAAAAATCCCCTGAATAATTAATGGTGTCATTGATGAATCCCACATTTAATTCACCTCCTCGACCGTTATTTGATGGGCTGTTAAGTAAGAAAGTGCTTTGTTTCGTCCTCTCTCATCATCGCCAAACTGAACCACCATCTGTCCATAACTGACACCGTCTATATGCTGCAGCTCTGCATGAAGAATATTAACCAGACAGTTAGTTTCAAGAACCATTCTGGCGATGACCGCCTGGCTGGCCGATTTTTCATCGAAGACCAGTCTATAAGTCTGAGCCCCCATGTCCATCTTAACATCATCCCGTTCCGGCAGAATCATTTTTCTGGCAATCTCGGTCTGTGGATTTCTAAAAACTTCCTCTACAGTCCCTTCTTCAGCAATATGACTTTTGTCAATGATTGCTACATGACTGCAGATTTCCTCCACTACACTCATTTCATGGGTGATAATGACAATTGTAATCCCCAGCTTTTCATTAATTTCTTTTAAAAGATTTAAAATAGCTTTGGTTGTTGAAGGGTCAAGCGCTGAGGTCGCCTCGTCACATAACAAAATCTTGGGGTTATTAGCCAGGGCTCTGGCAATGGCAATTCTCTGCTTCTGACCGCCCGAGAGCTGCGATGGATAAGCTTTTGCTTTATCTGCCAGCCCGACAAGTGAGAGAAGCTCCTTTGCCCGTTTCTTTGCCGCTTCTTTCTCTACACCGGCAATTTCTAATGGAAAAAGAATGTTTTGCTCAGCCGTCCGCTGGGATAAAAGATTGAACTGCTGAAAGATCATCCCAAGAGAATAGCGGACCCGTCTCAGCGCCTTTTCTTCGATACCGGAAATATCTTCACCATCAATAAATACCTGTCCGCTGGTTGGCTTTTCAAGTAGATTGATACATCGAACCAGGGTACTTTTGCCTGCACCGCTCATGCCGATGATTCCATAAATTTCCCCTTGGCCAATTGTCAGGTTAATATCATCCAGGGCATTTACCTGACCGTCTTTGACCTTAAATGTTTTTTTCAAATTCTTTATTTCGATAATCGGTTGGTTCTTTTGCTTCTCGATATGATTCACCTTCTTATAATTAATTAACCGCCTGATTTAATGACACTTCCAAAAACTTTAAATAAATGATTAATATAATGAGCTGTCTTGATTTAAAAGTTTATGCAAACGAAAATAAATTCAAACCCTTCTGATTATAAACAAGTTTCACAAATTTTTCAAGCTTATTGTATCTCAGTAATTTCAGCGCCAAAAGGAAATAGCGCCAACATGGCAAACTTGAACCACTGAAGCCCAAAGGGAATCCCGATCAGAGTAATACAAAAGACCACGCCCAATACAGCTGAAGCAACAGCCAGCTCCCAGCCGAATAATATAATCCAAAAGACATTAAGAATAATCGAGGTTGTCTTTAAATTCGGATATTCTATAGTTCGGCCAAAAGGCCATAAGACCAGTTTCGCCATCTTAAAGGCCTGCAGACCAAAAGGAATTCCAATAATTGTGATACAGGCGATAATTCCGGCTAAAAGCCAGCCCAGGGCCATAATAAAACCGCCAAAAATCACCCAAATAATATTTCCCAGTATTCTCATGTTTTTTCACCTCCTATGTCTTTCGCCTTCCTGGCCATTTCAAAGTACTTTTTATCAATATGGCAATAACCGCCGGGATGCTTATCCAGATATCTCTGATGCGAATCATCGGCTGGTGCATAATTTTCAAGCGGCAACAGTTCAATGACTACCGGATTCTTAAATTTCTTTTGCAGATTGTTCAAAGACTCCTGAATAACCTCTATATCAGCAGAATCCGTGTAATATATACCGGTTCGATACTGGGTTCCTGTATCAGGTCCCTGCCTGTTCAGTACCGTTGGGTCGATCACCTGATAATACATTTCCAGTAAGAACGGAAGTGACACGCTTTCGCTGTCATAGACGATATAAACAACTTCTGCATGACCAGTATTACGGTAGCAGACATCTTCATAACTTGGATTAGACGTCTTACCATTGGCAAATCCAACCTGAGTTTTTTCTACTCCTCCGATTTCCTGAAAATATTTTTCAAGTCCCCAAAAACATCCTCCTGCCAGAATAATTTCTTTTTTCATTATTTTGCCTCCTTTATGAAAGAATCTATCAGGAAGTCCGTTATCGACTGCTGCTCTGTTCGTGAAATGGTCCCTTCACTGTCACCTTCCTGTAATCCATAATCACCAAAATAAGAGTGATTACCACCGGAAATATTTTCAAACTGTGTAGTGTCTGCCCAGCTGGCAGATTCAAAGGACTGACGGTTAATAATCCGATCCTCCGAACCAGTGATCGCAAGATAAAACAAACCTGTGTCCTCTGGACTCTTGTTAGGATATGCCCCCATCAGGACAACCCCTTTAACCAGATCCGGATTTGAAACCGCAAAATCTGAAGCCATAGACCCTCCCAGGGAATGACCACCAATATACCAGCTTTCGATTGTACTCAGATCTTCTTCTGCCATCACTTTGTTAGCTGCTTCCTGGTTAAACACTGCCAGATTAAAAGGCATTTTGGCGATCACTGTCACTACACCCTTTTCGGCTAGACTTCTCATCAGGGGAGCGTATGCTTCAGGTTCAACTTTGCCGCCAGGATAAAAAATGAAACCAGTTGAAAGATTAGTTTCCAACGGAATAAATATAAACGAATCCGGCGTTTCTTCAACTTTAACAGTCTTATCTGACGTAAGCGCCTGAACCGCATTTAAATCGGCACGATAGAAATCCCCCAGATAGGTCAGCATCATTAATAGTAGACTATATAATACTACTAGCATAACTTTTAACATTTTTTTCATAAATAATTCTTCCTTTATCTCATTATTTCTTTTATACCTGTATTACACTTAAATTACCACCTTAATATAGTTTATACATTATTTTATCCAAAACAACTTAATTTATCGATAATTTAATACGTCTTGATATCAGCTGCTCACCCGTCCGGTAACTCGGTTCCGCTAACGCTCCACCTTATCGCGTCAGTCGCCTTATGGCTCCTTCTTCTATAAAATCACATTCTTCGTTTTCTTTTTGATTTACTGTCCAGCCACTCTTTCATGCGGCTACTCGGTTCCGCTTACGCTCCACCTCGTCGCGTCAGTCGCCTTATGGCTCCTTCTTCTATAAAATCACATTCTTCGTTTTCTTTTTGATTTACTGTCCAGCCACTCTTTCATGCGGCTACTCGGTTCCGCTTACGCTCCACCTCGTCGCGTCAGTCGCCTTATGGCTCCTTCTTCTATAAAATCACATTCTTCGCTTTCTTTTTTGATTTACTATCCAGCCACTCTTTCATGCAGCTATTCGGTTCCGCTAACGCTCCACCTCATCGCGTCAGTCGCCTTATGGCTCCTTCCTTCGAAAATAAAAGAGAAAAGCCAGGAAACAAACGCATTTGCTTCCTGGCTTTTCTCTTTTATTTTCGAGCCGCATGGCTCGTTGATAAACGTAAATGGTGACCCATGGGCGACTTGAACGCCCGACACCCTGATTAAAAGTCAGATGCTCTACCAACTGAGCTAATGGGTCATGATATTATTTTTTATGCTTATATTAAGTCAACTGCTACCATCAGAAAAACTGGCAGGGGTAGCAGGACTCGAACCTACGAAATGCCAGAATCAAAATCTGGTGCCTTACCGACTTGGCTATACCCCTAAAATAAATGGGGTGGATGATGGGACTCGAACCCACGACAACCAGAACCACAATCTGGCGCTCTACCACTGAACTACACCCACCATATACATAACACCTATTCTAAATGGCGCGCCTGCAGGGATTCGAACCCCGGGCACACGGCTTAGAAGGCCGTTGCTCTATCCAACTGAGCTACAGGCGCTCACGTTTTTAAACATAAATGGAGCGGGTGAAGGGAATCGAACCCTCGCGACTGGCTTGGAAGGCCAGGGCTCTACCACTGAGCTACACCCGCAACGTCTCTTGAAGACAAGATTTAGTATACAACAATAGCAACCCTCTGTCAACACTTTTTTTATTTTTTTAGACTAATTATTTCTCCATCTATTTGATCCCCGTTTATGCTAATAATACCATAGGTTTTTTCGCCACTAAGCCTTGGTGCTCCGACACTTCCGGGGTTAAAAAGCATTATTTCTCCGTCATCTGAACTATATGGATGATGGGTATGGCCAAAAAGCACGATTCGGGCATTTCTTTCTCGTCCACGCATTGCCAGGCGGTATAAGTCGCTCTTGACACCATAAGTATGGCCGTGACAGGCAAGAATCGCCACTCCTTCTATAACCAGCAAGATTTCATCTTTGCCGGCCTTTGCGTATCGATCCATATTTCCTTTTGCTAAATAAACAGGAGTATCTGTCAGAGTTTTTAAATACTCACCATCCTCTACATAATCCCCCAGATGAAATAGTATATCCACATGACCCATTGCTAAAAGTGCCTGTTCAAGATCATGAAGATTTCCGTGACTGTCACTGACTATTCCAATTCTCATATCAAACCTCTTTATTCCTGACTTTCAAGCATAATTTTAGCTTTTTTTAGCGCTACGCCACGATGGCTGACCGCATTTTTCTCGTCTTCTGCCATTTCAGCATAACAGCGACCGGTTTCTTCATGAATAAACAAGGGATCATACCCAAAACCGCCTTGGCCCGAAAGATTTCTGGCAATATGTCCGCGAACAACACCTTCACATGTCTCTTCACGTCCGTCCGGGAAAAGCAGTGCAATTACTGTAATAAATGAAGCTCCCCGATTTTCATCTGAGACCTCAGCCATCTCTTTTAACAGTTTTTCATTATTATCTGAATAACTTACATGCTCGCCTGCATAACGGGCCGAATAAATCCCTGGCGCACCATCAAGAGCATCTACTGATAAACCCGAATCATCCCCCATAATAATGGCATCCCGCTTTTTAATTCGAGCATTGACGGTTCGTACCTTGATCAGAGCGTTCTCTTCAAAGGTGTCACCATCTTCCACGATATCATCTTCTATTCCTAGCTCTGTCATGGTCAGAACTTCAAAATCAGATCCCAGAATCTGCCCTATTTCTCTGGCTTTATTCTGATTTCCTGTGGCCAGTACGATTGTTTTCATTTCGTATCCCTTTCAGCTTTTCTTTATTTTATCAAAGTTTTCTTTTGAAACTCAATTATTTTTAAAATGTTTTTTTCGCCGATTTCTAAAAGGCTCTGCAGTTCATCTTTCTTAAATGGCCGTTCTTCACCAGTTCCCTGGATCTCTATCATTTCACCATTCTCAGTCATAACCAGATTCATGTCCACATCTGCTGAAGAATCCTCTTCGTAACATAAATCTACTATGACTTCATCCTGATAGACACCAACACTTGTAGCCGCTACAAACTGTGTAATTGGAATTTCTTCGATAATACCCTGTTCTTTCAGTTTAATCATCGCATCATAGAGGGCCATAAAACTCCCGGTGATCGCCGCTGTGCGCGTTCCCCCATCAGCCTGAATGACATCACAATCGATCCAGATCGTTCGCTCACCGAGTTTTTCAAGATTGACTGTTGATCTGAGACTGCGCCCAATCAACCGCTGAATTTCCATCGTTCTGCCATCAATTTTCCCACGATTACGATCTCTGCTCTTACGGGTGTTAGTCGACGCCGGCAACATATCATATTCCGCCGTAATCCAGCCTTTTTTCTGACCTTTTAGAAATGGCGGCACCTTTTCTTCTACCATTGCTGTACAAATCACCTTGGTATTACCGGTTTCAATGAGGACTGATCCCTGTGCGTGCCTGATAAAATTTCTGGTCACTCTGATCGACCGCATTTCGTCTGATTTTCTTCCATCGATTCGTTTCATTTCCAGCTCCTTCCCATACTGTAAGAAAAGTCGAATTTCTCGCCTTTTCGTTTTATCTTACATTTGTTTTGTCTTACAGATATTTCGCTACAACTTTGCGGATTATTTCGTTTGCTACCTGTGGATTTGCCTGGCCTTTAGTAGCCTTCATCACCTGACCGGTTAAGAATCCGTAGGCTTTTTCATTGCCTGCTTTAATATCCTCAATGGACTTAGGCTGGTTCTTGACAATTTCTTCGATGATGGCTTCCAGCTCACCAGTATCACTCATTTGAGCCAATCCCTGATCTTTGACAATATCTTTAGGGTTTTGGCCAGTTTTAAACACTTCAGACAGCACTTTTTTTCCGATGCTTCCACTGATCGTTCCGTCTTTAACCAGTACCAGCAGTTCAGCTAATTGCGCTGGCTTTAAAGGAATTTCTTCCATGGTCAGTTCCAGTTCTTTTAAAAGTGGTGGAACTTCAACCATCAGCCAGTTGGAAATCTGTTTTGGTTCATTATAAATGCCTACCGTGTCTTCGAAGAATCGGGCAGTCACACCACTGGCAGTCAGTACCCCAGCATCATATTCCGGTAGCTGGTATTCCTCAACATAACGGGTCTTTTTAGCTTCCGGCAACTCCGGGAGCGCCTTTTTCATAGTGTCAATATAGGCCTCATCCAGAACAATCGGCACCAGGTCCGGTTCCGGGAAATAACGATAGTCATGGGCTTCTTCCTTACTTCGAAGAGAAGACGATACCCCTTTGGTATCATCCCATTTTCTTGTTTCCTGAATAATCCGGTGACCTTTTTTAAGCTCAATAATCTGACGCTTACTCTCGTAGGCAACGGCCCGCACCAAAGATCTGAAGGAGTTCAGGTTCTTCATTTCCGTACGGGTTCCATATTCTTCGGCACCTTTTTCCATGATCGAAAGGTTGACGTCAAAACGCATGGAACCTTCTTGCATCTTACAGTCTGAAACCCCAGTGTACTCTAGAATATTTCTAACTTTCTCAGCAAAAACCCGGGCTTCTTCAGCACTTCGCATATCTGGTTCAGTAACGATCTCGATCAGAGGTACACCACATCGATTGACATCCACCAATGATCCATCAGCAGATTCATGAAGTAGTTTTCCTGCATCTTCTTCTATATGGATTCGGGTAATGCCGATATCTTTTTTAACGCCGTCCACTTCTATTTCTACTACACCACCCGTACAGATGGGCAGATCAAATTGAGAGGTCTGATAAGCTTTGGGAAGATCCGGATAAAAATAATTTTTTCGATCCATTTTAGAAAAGTGGGCAATCTCGCAATTCAGTGCCAGTCCGGCCATTGTCGCATACTCAACCACTTTTTCATTGAGGACTGGTAAAACCCCCGGCATCCCCAAACAGATTGGGCATACATGGGTATTTTCGTCCTGACCAAATTCCGTCGGACAGGAACAGAAAATTTTTGATTTAGTCTGCAGTTCCACATGGATTTCCATTCCGATAACAATTTCATATTCCATTCTTACGCCTCCTCTCCAAGTGGTGCTTTCATATTCTTGTAGCCTGATTCATTTTCAAAAGCCCAGGCAGCTCGCAGCAGCTTTTCTTCACTTAATACCGTTCCAAGAAGTTGCATCCCGATTGGAAGTCCCTGCTGATCCAGTCCGCAGGGGATTGAAATCCCAGGGATTCCAGCAATATTTACTGGTACAGTGTAAATATCACTGAGGTACATTTCAAGTGGATTGCTGGTTTTTTCACCGATACCAAAAGCCGTTGTTGGTGAGGTCGGTGTCAGCAGTACATCACAATTTTTAAATACTTCATCAAAATCAGTTTTGATCAGTGTTCTTACCTGCATAGCTTTTTTATAATAGGCATCGTAATAACCGGAACTAAGAGCATAAGTTCCCAGCATGATTCGACGCTTGACTTCGCTGCCAAAACCCTGACTTCTGGTCTTTCGATAAAGATCAACCAGACCATCAAATTCTTCAGCCCGGAAACCATAGCGGATTCCGTCGTATCGTGCAAGGTTAGAGCTGGCTTCAGCTGAAGAAATCATATAGTAGGCAGAAAGAGCATAATCCAGATATTCAAAGGAAACATCAATGATCTCCGCACCCATTTCTTCATACAGTTTAATCGCTTCTTCCAGTTTTGTCCTAACTTCAGACTGCAAACCTTCACCAAAAAAGGCTTTGGCCACACCGATTTTCATGCCTTTAACACCATCTTTTAATCCATTGGTATAATCTTTTTTCTCAACATTTAATGATGTAGAATCCTTTTTATCATGTCCGGCAATGGTATTAAGCACCAGCGCACAATCTTCTACATCTTTAGTGAAAGGACCAATCTGATCCAGAGAAGATGCAAAGGCGACCAATCCAAATCGGGAAACCAGACCATAGGTGGGTTTCAAACCAACCACTCCGCAAAATGAAGCAGGTTGACGAATTGATCCGCCTGTATCAGACCCCAGTGAAAAATAAGCCATATCGGCGGCGACAGCCACTGCCGAACCACCACTGGAGCCACCTGGCACCTTGCTTAAATCCCAGGGGTTTTTGGTGACCTGATAAGCCGAATTTTCGGTGGAAGATCCCATCGCAAATTCATCCATATTGGTTTTCCCCAGAAGAATTCCGCCTTCTTCCATCAACTGCTGATAAACATGAGCATCATAGGGTGGTACGAAATTATAAAGCATTTTAGACGCACAGGTGGTCAGAATCCCTTTGGTACACATATTATCTTTCAAACCGTAGGGAACACCCTCAAGAACCGTTTTTCGTTCTCGACCTTTAAGTCCATCGTCCAGTTTTTTTGCACTCTCCAATGCCTGTTCGGTCTCAAGTTTCAGGTAAGCTTTAGCATCTTTTTCAACACCATCAATCCGATCAATAACTGATTGCGTGACTTCTGTAACAGTCACTTCTTTTTTGTTTAAAAGATCGCTGATTTCGTGAAGTGTTTTTTTGTATAAGCCCATCTTTTCCTCCTATTCCAGTACCGGCGGCACTTTAAAGCATCCCGCTTCTGAATCAGGGGCATTAGACAACGCCTCCTCATTACTCAAACCAGGTTTAATTTCATCTTCCCGAAAAACATTTTGTACTGGCAGTACATGCTCAGTCGGTTTAACCGCTGAAGTATCAAGTTTATTTAGGGTTTCAGCATAATCTAGCACTGCTCCAAGTTCTTCAGCCAGGGACAAAACCTCAGCATCTGAAAACTCAAGTCTTGCAAGATCTGCTACATAGGTTACATCTTCTCGTGTTAAGCTCATTCTTTTTCCTTTCTTTTTATCAGTTCAGGCGATTAAATCACCGTTCAAAGTTCAGTCATTTATTTAAATTATTTTTATCAAAACCAGAATCCAGTTCACCTTGTTAATGCATTTGTAAATTTTACTTACAGTTTATTGTCTATGAAATCACTCAAATCATTACCCTTCATTATAAATCAAATGGTTACTTGCTGACAAGGCTTAAAAATTCTTCCTGGTCTAAAATTTCAACTCCCAGCTCCTGGGCCCTGGTCAGCTTAGACCCGGCTTTTTCTCCCGCTACCAGAAAATCGGTTTTCTTACTGATCGACGAACTGACCTTTCCGCCTTTTTCTTCGATCATCCGTTTGGCTTCCCGACGGTCCAGCCCCTCAAGGGTTCCGGTTAAAACAAAGGTTTTACCGACTAAAAAACTATTTTCATCAAAAGCCGATTTTTCCTCCGACATATTAAGTCCAGCCGTCTTTAAATCATCAATGATTGCAAGGTTGGAAGGCATGGCAAAAAAATCAACGATTTCCTGGGCCATTTTCTCGCCAATGTCGTAAATAGCAGTTAAGTCTTCAGAAGACGCCCTAATCAGTTTGTCCATTGTCTCAAAGTTTTCTGCCAGCACTTTTGCTCCTCTGGCTCCTACCAAGGGGATACCCAGACCAAAAATCAGACGAGATAAGGACCGTTCTTTAGATTCTTCGATAGCTGCCAGTAAATTGGCAACCGACTTCTGACCCATTTTCTCCAGGTTAATCATTTTGTCCTGATGCGCTTTAAGATCGTAGAGATCTACCGGAGTTTTTACCAGGTTTTCATTAACCAGCAATTTTAAAAGGCCTTTTCCCAGACCCTCAATATTCATGGCATCCCGGGATACAAAATGTACCAGTTTGGCAAAAACCTGAGCTGGACAAGCCATATTCATGCATCTGGTTACTGCTTCACCAGCAATCCGATGAACTGGCGCCTGACAGACTGGACAATTTCCCGGCATTTCAAAAGCAGTTTCAGCACCCGTCCGCTTTTCTGCCAGCACGTGATCCACCTCGGGAATCACATCCCCAGCTTTCTGAATCATTACCTGGTCCCCAATACGAATATCCTTTTCCAAGATATAATCTTCATTGTGAAGCGTTGCCCGACTGATTGTCGAACCGGCCAGAAAGACAGGCTTAAGTTCAGCCACCGGAGTCAATGCCCCTGTTCGACCGACCTGGACAGTGATGTCTTCAACCGTCGTTAAGGCTTGATCCGGCGGGAATTTATAGGCAATAGCCCACCTTGGGCTTTTAGAAGTTCTGCCCAGTTTTTCTCTCAATTCAAGAG
Source organism: Eubacteriaceae bacterium ES3 (assembly GCA_030586155.1). NCBI lineage: Bacteria > Bacillati > Bacillota > Clostridia > Eubacteriales > Eubacteriaceae > Eubacteriaceae bacterium ES3. The sequence continues at coordinate 3,084,967 of CP130741.1, forward strand.
CGTTGACTTTTATAACCACTCCATCAATTTCATAAGGCAGTTCATTTCTGGTTTCCTGAATTCTCTTTATTCTGGCAATCACTTCTTCAATACTATGGGCTAGCGTAATCTTACTGGTCGCAAAGCCGAGTTCCTTTAGCTTTTCCAAACTTTCAGAGTGCGTCTGACAATTCAAACTGGAGTTTTCCAGGTTAAAAACAAAAATATCAAGGGGTCTTTTCGCTGTCAGTCTAGAATCGAGTTGTCTTAATGAGCCAGCTGCCGCGTTTCGCGGATTGGCAAAAAGCGGCTCCTGGTCTTCTTCGCGCTGATCATTCAAACTTTTAAAATCAGCCTTACGCATAAAAACCTCTCCCCGAACCTCAAGGGTCAACGGTTGACTAAGTCTTAGCGGAATGGTCTTGACTGTTTTTAAGTTAGCTGTGATATTTTCCCCGGTTTCACCGTCACCCCGAGTGGCACCACGCACAAAATTACCGTTCTCATAATTAAGCACGACAGTTAATCCATCAAACTTGTATTCAACAACGTATGAAACTTCACTAACTGTTTGCCTGATCCGCCGGTCGAATTCCCGCAGATCGCCTTCGTCAAAAGCATTCCCAAGACTTAACTTCGGGCTTTCAAAATGGACTTTTTCAAACTTTTCTGAAACCTCACCACCAACCCTCTGACTTGGAGAATCGGGAGTTTTAAACTCCGGATTTTCCGTCTCCAGCTTAATCAGTTCAAGCATCAGCTGATCATAAGCATAATCGGAAACGGTTGGGGCATCAGCATTGTAATAGGCCTGGTTATGGGCCTTAATTTCAGACTTCAGGCTCTCAATACGTTCTTTTATCATGTCTTACTTCGCCCTTTCAACATAGGCAGGATCCATCCGTTTTATCCCCACGCCTGGAAAGGCCACGGAAATCATCCCGGACCTAATTTCAACCACGGTTCCAATCCCAAACTTTTTATGCTTTACCCGATCACTGAGTTTTAAGTCCTCATTTTGGGTATCATTCAAGTTACCCATTGGTTTTTTACGAATGACTTCTTTTGACCGGGAAACTCTTTCCGTGAAAGAGGTTTTCTTTTTCGTTTCTGGGATTTCAATATCCATCTTTCGCTGATACTTGTTGTCCATATACTCACAGACCTCTACCGGGATTTCGTTAAGAAATCGTGATGGCGCCTGATACTGACGTCGTCCGTACAGGGTACGTTCTGCTGCCGATGAGATATAGAGTTTTTGTCTCGCCCGAGTAATACCTACATAACAGATCCGTCTTTCTTCTTCGATAGCTTCTGGCGAATCCTGAGATCTGGCATGGGGGAAAATCCCCTCTTCCAGTCCCGGTAGAAACACAATCGGGAATTCCAGGCCTTTGGCATTGTGCAATGTCATTAACAGAACTTTTCCTTCATCTCCATCGTACTTGTCTGTTTCCGATGAGAGGGCAATGGTCTCAAGATAGGCAGTAATACTTACATCATCACTGTTGTTTTCAAAATCCACAGCTGCCGATACGAGTTCCCTGAGGTTTTCAATCCGGTTTTCACCTTTATCCATTTTCCCCAGTTCCAGCATTTCCAGATAACCGCTTTCTTCAATGATGGCACTGACCAGATCACTGACACTTTCTGTTTCCATCATGTCACGAAACTGTGTCATTATTTTACCAAATTCACAAACCTTATTTTTTACACCTGCTGCCAGGTTGGGAATTTCTTCAGCGTGAAAAAAGGCTTCCATCAGACTATATCCCTTAAACTCAGCATACTGGGTTATTTTTTCCAACGTAGCATTCCCAATACCCCGTTTAGGTACGTTGACTATTCTTAAAAAGCCCATATTATCTTTAGGATTATTAAGCACATTCAAGTAAGTAATGATATCTTTGATTTCCATCCGGGAATAAAAGCCCGTTCCTCCCACCAGCTGATAAGGAAGACCAGCCCGCATCAGGGCCTCCTCAAAAAGTCGCGACTGGGCATTAGTGCGGTAAAGAACTGCAAAGTCACCATATGTGAAACCATCGTTCAGTTTTGTCTGGATTTCTTCCACGACAAAACGGGCTTCATCATAGCCCTGGTTAAAAGAAGCGACCGCGACTTTTTCCTCATCGGTATTTCGCGTCCACAGCGCCTTATCTTTTCGACCGGTATTATTCCTGATCACTTTATTGGCGCAATCCAGAATCACCTGGGTTGAACGATAGTTTTCTTCCAGCTTAACGACTTTGGCATCAGGATAGTCCTTTTCAAAATCCAGGATATTTCTGATATCGGCCCCCCGCCATCCATAGATACTCTGATCATCATCACCACAGACGCACAAATTTTTATTTTTTTGTGCCAACAAGTTAACCAGTTCATACTGACTGCGGTTAGTATCCTGATACTCGTCAACCAGTATATATTTAAACTTATTCTGGTATTGTTCCAGAATTTCGGGAAAACCCTGAAACAAAACTAATGTATTGTAAATCAAATCGTCAAAATCCATGGCATTATTGGATTTTAGGGCTTTCTGATAACGTTCATAATAAAGTCCGACTTTTTCTTTTCTGAAATCGTCCTGATTTTCCTTCTGATACATAGCCGGACTGATGCCATTATTTTTAGCTTCTGAAACCTCATTACTGACATATGCATAGGAATAATACTTATCACTAAGCTTAAGTTCCTTGGCAATCGCCTTATATAATTTTTTCTGATCATCCGTATCGTAGATCACAAATCGCTCGTCATAGCCAAGCCATTGCGCATGAACACGCATAATTCGGGCACACATGGCATGAAATGTTGACATCCAGATTCGATTACTTTCATTTATATTCATCGCCGCGATTCGCTCACGCATTTCGCCAGCTGCTTTGTTTGTAAAAGTGATTGCCAGGATTTGCGACGAATAGGCCGCCCCCGATTCAATGATATGTGCTATTCGATGAATAATCGTTCGGGTTTTTCCTGAACCTGCACCTGCCAAAATTAACAAAGGACCCTGAATTGTTTCTGCTGCCTCTCTTTGTCGATCATTTAAACCATCCAATAAATTCATGCGTCCTCCTTATGAAACACTAAAATTTAATTTCTCCATAAAATATACTTTTTAAAACCTTGTCCATTTCTTCCGAATTCATTTTAACCGGGTTTCTGACAGTTGAACCCTTCAACGCATTTTCAAGAATCATTTCATAATCCTCAAAAAACAACTCTTCATCGATTCCGGCATTTTTGAAAGAATCCGGTACACCAAATTCATGGTTAAGATCTTTTATTTCTTCAATCACGTCTTTTTCAATCAGTTTTGACAAAGCTTCCAAGTCTTTGTTAACCTGTTCATCTCTCTTGTTGTAAGTCATCACATAGGGCAAAGCAATAGCATTTAAAAGACCATGACTGCTGCCAAAACGCCCGCCAAAAGAATGCGCAATTCCGTGATCCATGCCAAGTCCGGCATTCTGAAATGCAAATCCGGCCAGACACTGAAAATTGTGAACATGCTGTCGACTCTCAATATCCCCGTGATAAAAGGAATTCCGAATATTTTTTATCAAGCCCTCAAAAGCTCCTTTGGCAATCGCCTTGGAAAAATCATCGGCATTTTTGTTAATATAAGCTTCCAGGGCATGGGTCAGGGCATCCATGCCTGACTCAACCATCACTGCTTTGGGCATGGACAAGGTTAATTCTCCATCTAGAATGGCCAGATCCGGGATAAAGCTTTCAGTTTTTAATCCAATTTTTATATTTTCTTCGGGAAAGGTAATCACCGCCGCCCGGGTTACCTCTGAAGCGGTTCCTGACGTTGACGGAATCGCAATCAGACGGATTTTTTTTCTTTTTTTAGGGGCCTTTCCGACTCTGATATCCATCAGGTTTAAGGACTCGTATTCGCTCAACAAAGTCATCACTTTAGCTGCATCAATCACCGATCCCCCACCGACAGCCAAAACTGCCTCTGGTCGAAAATCCTTCATTTCCCGGGTCGCCTGTATTACTGCTTCCACATCCGGATTTTTGGTAATGCCTTTTAATATTTTTATCTGCTTTCCGGCTAATATTGCTTCAAGGCGATCGATCACCCCGTTTTCAAACATTGCACTGGTGCCAGTTACAATAACAATGCGTTCTTCATCCAGTTCAGAAAGCGAACTGATGCTTCCTGGTCCGGTAATGATTCGATCACCGTAAAATTTCAATTCTTTCAATTTGATTCTCCTTTAATAAAGAAAACTGTAACGGTTGTTCCTTCATTCTCCTTGCTTTCAATTCGCAGCTCAGCGTGATGCTTATCAACAATCCATTTGGCGATAGAAAGTCCTAATCCGGTACCCCCTTCAGTCCGAGAACGGGCTTTATCAACCCGATAAAAGCGCTGGGTCACTTTGTTTACTTCATCTTCAGGGATCCCAATACCCTGATCAGTAACTTGAATGATAATCCCGTTATTGGCCATTTTGGCACTGGTTTTTATGACTGTTGCTTCACCGCTGTACTTTATAGCATTATCAAGAATGATCACGAATACTTGGGTGATCTGTTTTTCATCACCTTGTAATACCAAATCTTCTTCAATATTATTGTAGAGGCTAATACTCTTTTTAGCTGCCAGCGGAGCCATTTTTTCACTGACCACTTTTAATAGAAAGGTCAAATCAACCGAAGTTTTCTCCGCCTGCAAGTCTCCTGAGTCAGCCCGCGCCAAAAACATCAAATCTTCAACAATTCGCTGCATCCGTCGCACTTCGCCATAGGCATTGTCAATCCAGACCCCTTGAGAATCAACGGTTTCGTCCCCAGAAGCTTTAACCACCTCAAGATTAGTCTGAATCACTGAAATCGGTGTACGCAATTCATGGGAAGCATCAGCCAGAAATTCCTGTTGTCGTTCAAATGTTTTCTTGATTGGAATCAGTGACCGGCCCGATAAAAAATACCCCCCTAAGAAGGATAAAGAAGCGCCAATTAACATCACCAGTCCAATGATCTGAACTGTATTATCCAGGATTTCCCGTTCCAGCGACATATTCTTCATCACCTGAATAGTTTTGAGCTCACCATTCTTATTGACAATCCTATATGTACATATTTTATAATTCCGATCATCCATTTTATAGTTACTGAACAGGTATTTTTCGCGATTCTCTGAAAAATAATGTGTCGCAATCTGCCGCAGTTCTTCAATGGTAAAAGGAAGGGCACCTGACTGATCCAGAACGTTAAATTCATGATCATACATAATAAAAGAAATATTATTTTGTACTAAACTTCGTGAGTATTCCTGATAACCCTGCTTCTCTTCTTCGGTGATCCCTTGACCTGAACGTTCTCGCTCCAGAAATTCAATTTCGTTAGCCAGCTGTGAACAATAAATCTGCAAGTCCCCATTAACATTATTCTCCACATCGATAGAAAGAATCATATAAAGAAAAACCACAATAAATAACAGGAGCCCGATCAGAACTCCCGTATTTAAGAGGGTGAGATTAATCCTTAGCCGGTTGAGGTTGAACATGCTCTTTCTCCTTCAGAACGTATCCCAGACCCCGGATGGTCTTAATGTAAACCTTGGATTTACTGATTTTTTTACGCAGATAATGAACGTAAATTTCGACACTATTTTCCATTACTGAGCTTTCAATCCCCCAGATTCGATCAAGAATCTGGTCTTTGGAAATCGTCATCCCCGGATTTCGGATAAACAGTTCTAACAACTGCGCCTCTTTAGCCGTTAATTTATTGGGAGTTTCATCAACAAACAGTTCTCCGGTAGAGATATCTAAAGCAATGTTGACAAAATGGATCACATTATCCTGATAAACTTCCCATGGTCTTCGCCCCAGGGCTCTGACTCTGGCAATCAGTTCTTCAGTTTCAAAGGGTTTAACCAGATAGTCATCAGCGCCCATATTAAGCCCCGCAACCTTGTCTTTGGTATCGTCTTTAGCGGTCAGCAAAAGAATTGGAACGTTTTTCCCCGCTTCGCGGATCGAACGAAGAATCTCCAGTCCCGATATGCCCGGCAGCATGATATCCAGAATAATCACATCATAGACATCATTTTCACTGAGAATTTTTCCCTCTATTCCATCATTAACCACATCAACCAGAATTTTGTTTTTCTCAAACAGTCTGGCTAGTGCTAAAGCCAGGTTCTTTTCGTCCTCAACCAGTAAAACACGCATTTTTTCAACTCCTAACCAATTATGCTTGTTCCGAATCCTCGTGAGCACTGTCTTCAAGCAGCTCTTCAACCGGCCGCATCTTTCCTTCAAATTTCGGTTCCGCCATTACGCGTCGACATTCCAGAAATACTTTAACCGCATTTTCATAATTGTCAATAAAGTCTTCGCCTTTAAGAATCCCTTTATCCATCAGATGGTAGATAAAAAGTCCCATATAATAAACCTTATCCGGTTCAATGTTTTTGAGATTCACATATTTGTAAAAGGCTGAAAGGGTATTGTCATTTTCCTCCAGTATTTCACCAGCGATTCTAACCCATTCCTGTGATAAGGTTTCAGTAATCGACTCATGAAAACTTACCCAAAGCATGGCTTTGGCAACCGACTCTTCGACAATATCCAGGGATTTTCTGCAGTCTTCAGCTCCCCAGTTAAAAGCCTCTATAATTTTGGGTGCATAAGTTATAGAACCCATGACATAATTTTTATTCTTAGTTTCATCAATATTGATAATTTTATTTAAAAGCAGATCGCTCTTTTTAAGCTCTCTTTGGATCATAAACCATTCATCGTAAATACAAAACGGCAGATAACCAAAGTCTGCAAAAATATGATTGATAATCCGCTGAACTTGAAGTCTTTTGTCTCTTTTTCGCTGAACTTCTTTTTGTTTACGCAAAAATGTATCCATATGATAATAAAGGTTATGCTTTTCAAAAAAACGCTCCATCTGATTGATGGTTTCCGGTTCTTCACTGTAGAAAATCAGCTCATCCAGATCCCGGTATTCGTCAACTCTACCCGGTCCATTATTCATAATTAACTGCAGATACTCCTTATTTTCATAGGTGACCCGACTGCAGGGATGATAAAGCGCATTCGGGAAATTTTCCGTATAGATAAAAAAGACCTGTTTACTGCGCTTAAAGTAGATAATATAGCCCTTTGTGGTGAAAAATCCCCATCCCTTGTCACTGGGTTTATTACCGTGTTTGATACTGAATCCTTCGGTATAAAGGGTGTTTTTAAGCATATAGGAGATGATATTTTCGTTATTATCCATTCCCATATTACGAAGATTGCGTCGATAATAAGCCCAAAGAAGCTCAATCGTCGTCCCTTTGGGATCAAAAAGTGCTTCCATAGAAAAAAGATTCTGATTTTTTAAATTTTTCACTATACATAAAAGCAGGCAATCCAAATGAATGGCCTCCAGATATTCATCTGGCTTGATCTTTTTAAGATCGGCTTCAACACAGCTATTAAAATATTCCAGACTGTCCTTTTTTAATTTTTCATGCAGCTTGGAGGTCTTCTGATTAAACCGATCGATGGCATTGGCAACAGAAAAAAGCAGATTCTCTGAAATTAGGGTCAGGACCACTTTCTTCTTGGCATCCCAAGGGTATTTCAGATTATGGAAAATAATCTCATTAATAATTTCAGAGGTCTCTACATCGTATTCCACAACAACATCCTTAGGAATTGAAATAAAGATCAGTTTCTGCTCAGGGATTGTATCAATAATCAAACCCCGTCGGCTGATAAAAACATTGGCTTTAATGAGTTCGTCCTTAACACCGCAATTCACTTCGATATCTTCAAGGAAAACTACATTCTGAATCATATAGGCAATGAAACTCCTGATCTCCTCAAGTTCACTATTCTGAAGATTTATTTTAAAGCCATAATCAAGCAGTTTATAAACGATTCTAACGACATCTTTCTGTCTGTCAATTCCCCGATCTTCACTGGCTCTGATAAAGACCTGATTAAGCGGTGTCTCGGGCAGGTAAAACTCTGGTTCAACCGACAACAAAGCTTCAACTGTCAAAAGGATCAGCAGATCAATTTCTACCGAATCTATCCCATTTTTCTGGACATCTTTATTCTGCTTCAGATTGCTTAATACTCGCTGATGAATATCTTCAAGTTTTTCTATTCCTTTTTTCAATACACTATGACAGTCTCCACAAAGATTATCATAACTAATATTCAATTTTGAGTTTTCTATTTTATAGCTTCTTTCCAGAAAGCTTAACTTTTTCCCGCATTTCTTGCAAGGTTCTTTCATTCAATTCAATCCTTTCTTAAAAAATCTGCCTGGCAAATTTCGTTTAAGGAATTTATTATTTAATCCTAACGCTAATCATAATTGCATTATCTATAGTTTACCATAAATTTTTAATTTTTTTCAAAAAAAGAAAAAAGAGCATGCATATTTTCATCGCTCTTTTTAGGTTTGAAAGCAATTTTAAACAGCTTCTCAATATTCTTTCAACTGTTTTCATTCATACTTTTTTTTCTGGATTTTTTCAGTCAAAAAGTCTAATTGCATTCAAAATCTTGCACTTCAACCAAGTGACCTCAAAACTGTAGTTTAAATCATTTCTACCTGATCGATAATTCCGCCACCTAAGCAGATATTATCGCGATAGAGCACGACATACTGGCCAGGTGTCACAGCCTTCTGATTCTCCATGAATTCAACATCAATCTGATCTCCAGAAACTCTTACTACTACATCCTGATCTTCTTGTCGATAACGAAACTTTGCAGTACACTTAAAAGCTTCTGCCGGTGGCTGACCAGCAACCCAGTTCATTTCGATCGCCTTGAGTGACTTAGAATACAGGGCCGGATGAGCGTCTCCCTGGACGACCACCAGTTCATTTCTTTCAAGATCTTTATAGACTACAAACCAGGGTTCACCGGACCCTTGTCCCCCGATCCCCAAGCCTTTTCGCTGCCCTAAAGTATAATACATCAAGCCTTGATGTTTCCCCATTATATTGCCAGCTAAATCGACAATATTTCCCGGCTGAGCGGGCAGATACTGACTTAAGAATTTTGTGAAGTTGCGTTCTCCGATAAAACAAATCCCCGTCGAGTCTTTTTTATTTGCCGTCACCAGATTGTTTTTCTCCGCAATTTCGCGAACTTCTGCTTTCGATAAGTGGCCAATCGGAAAAAGTACATTTTCAAGTTCTTTCTGCCCCAGCTGGCAAAGAAAATACGTCTGATCTTTACCATGATCAAAAGCTCTCTTGAGCCTATAGTGTCCATTCACCACATCAATTTGGGCATAGTGACCAGTGGCCAGATAGTCCCCACCAAATACTCCCAGTGCGTAATCTAAAAATCGCTTGAATTTGATCTCACGATTGCAAAGCACATCAGGATTTGGCGTTCTGCCCTTTTTATATTCTTCAAGAAAATACGTGAAAACAGAGTCATAATACTCCTTTTCAAAATTAACGGTGTAGTAGGGAATGTCTATCACATCGCATACGCGTCTGACATCATCATAATCCTCAGTAGATGTGCATATGCCAGATTCGTCTTTTTCTTCCCAGTTTTTCATGAAAACACCAATCACTTCGTATCCTCGTTCTTTTAGTAATAGTGCAGCAACCGAAGAATCAACGCCTCCAGACATTCCCACAACAATTTTCATGTTTTGCTTTCCTCCCTGTTTACAGAAACCTATTTTATACTTTCTGCCATTTTTTTAGCAATTGCATCGATGGCACTTTTTTCCTGCTCATCCGGCGCACCTTTGATCATCAAAATTTCATCAACAAGTTCTGCTTTTGTTTCTTTGGCAAACTCATCAAAACTTTTGTCGGCTCCCCCACTCCAGCTGTATTCGGCTAAAAATCCAACCTTATGCTTGTCCACCTTAATTTCAGCCAGTTTATACATAAGATTGGCCATCTTGGGATAAATTTTTCCATAATAAGAAGGTGCTGCCAAAAACAATCCTTTATATTTCCAGATATCAGCAATCATATAAGAAATATCAGTCTGCGCCACATCATACAGCTTCACCGTTTTAACACCATTGGATTTTAAAGCCGTTGCCAAAAGTTCTGCCGCCTTCTGGGTGTTGCCGTACATCGACCCGTAACAGATCACAACGCCGTCTTCTGTTTCCTTGCTGCTCATCTTTACATACTGATTAAGGATATGGCCTGGATTATCCCGCCAGATCAGTCCGTGGGACGGACAAATTGTCCCAATTTCCAACCCGCCCAGCTTGTTCAGCGCTTTCAATGCCTGTCCGGCAACCTTTCCTACAATTGTTGAATAATATCTTCTGGTTGGCAGTTCAAATTCGGCCAAATCATTTTCGTCGTCAAAAATCCCACCCACTGGTGCCTTGTAACTTCCAAAAACATCCATTGAGAATAAAACTTTTTCGCTTACTTCATATGTAACCATCGATTCAGGCCAGTGAACCATTGGTGTCATAAAAAACTGAAGGGTATGTTTACCCAAGCTTAACGTTTCGCCATCACAAACTTCAATCAGGTTATGATCAATATCATAGAAATTTTTCATAATTGGAAAGGTTTTTTTATTCCCTACTATTTTCATTTCAGGATATTGCTCAAACAACTGGACGATTCCGCTTGAATGATCAGGTTCCATGTGGTTAACAATCAGATAATCAACTTTTTTATCGCCAATTATAGATTTTAGCTTTTCCAGATATTCATCTTCCTTTATATATTTTACTGTATCAATAACAGCCACTTTTTCATCGTTGATAACATAAGCATTATAAGAAACACCCTCTCCATCAAGTGGCCATAAACCTTCAAATAACGTGGTCTGATAGTCATTAACTCCAACCCAGAATATATCTTCCTTAATTTTCACAGCTTTCATAATATACCTCTCTTTCCAGAACTATTATTAAATTTTAATATAACCTGTATTTAAAATTTTTTCAAGTGATTCTGTAGATATTTTAACATACTATAAATGAGTCTACCATAAAAGCCACTTTTGGGCATGAAAAAAGAGGTGCTATGCACCTCTTTTTCAAGAAAATTAAGAAAGGAAATTAAAACGTTTTCACACCATGTAATAATTATAACCGATTACATATAAAAAATCCAGTCTTTTTTAAAAAAAATTTAATTATCTATAAAAGGCCGGTTTCTTCCCATTTAGCCCCCATCCTGTGCTATAATACAGATAACCATAGCGAAAGGAGCTGGTAAGATGATCGACGACGAAGCACAAATTAATTCAGATAACCAGGATTCTTTAACCGAACAGGAAATCAAAGACGAACTCAGACGATTATTTTTAGGTGGTGATGACTGGTCCAAGGAAGCCTGCATGGGTTATTTTCTTAAAGCTTGTCAAAAGGCAGGTCTTGATATTCTCACCGTTCAGAACCTGGCCCTTGTTTTGTTCCACCTTTTCGATGAAATGAGCGTTGACGAAGCAAAGCAATTTTATTTTAGTGACTGCCACGCTGTCCTGACCGGCAAAGAGTAAACGATAACAAATCTCTGCCTATTAATCAAATCTTAAAGGTTTGAATAGATCAGATAGAGATCAAAAACCGGCATCATGATAGCCAGTATCATAAAAAGAACTCCGCCTCCAATAATCAGCAGCAGAAAAGGTTCCAGCATCATCTTAAGCATACCGATTCGATGTTTATACTGCGATTCATAAAAGGAGGCGGTCATCTCCATCATTTCAGAAACCATTCCCGATGACTCCCCGACAGCCATAAACTGAACAAAAGCCTCTTCAAAAACTGAAAGCGACTCCATTACACTACTCATCGAAGCGCCTTTCTTCACCTCTTCTTCCAAAATCGTTATTGACTGTTTGTAAAATAGATTATTGGTGATATTTTTCAACCCATTTAACGAACCAATCAGTTCAGAACCGCTTCTCATCAAGATCCCAAAAGTTTTCGCAAACAACATCAGAAATTCCCATTGTCCAATTTTACCATAAACAGGCAGTATATTTTTTAGTTGATCCATCCAAAGTCTCACTGCCGGTGTATTCTTTGCCATCTGCCATAATACAGCTGCTGAAATCAGGAACAGAAATAAATGAAGACTATTGTCTCTCAACCAATCTGATATAGACATAAACCAAAGTGTCAGTTGCGGCAACTCCTGATCCATCGATAAAAAAATCTCGGCAAACTGGGGCAGGACAACCGTCAGCAGAAAAAAAGTGACCAGCATCGAAACAATAATTAAAACAATCGGATAAAAAAGAATCTCCTTTATTTTTTGCTGGTTATCATATCGTTCTTCATAATATTGACCAATTACTTCCAGCATCTTGGGCAACTCTCCAGATGTTTCTCCTGTTTTCACCATAAAGATAAACATATCCGGAAACGTTCCTGATAAATTCGTCAGCGCTTCAGAAAGAGATTCACCCTTTCGCAGAGCCATCTGCACTGTTTCCAGATTTTTCTTAAGCAGAGCATTACTACTGCGCTGCTTAAGAATATCCAGGGCTTCCAGAATAGAAATACCCGATTTTAAAATAATTCCCAGATCTTTTGCAAATCTGGCAAGTTCAGAGAATCCAATTTTTTTCAAATACCAGAAGTGCTGTCTATTAAAAAAAGAATACCACCAGTTTTCTTTTCTTATTTCCAAAATCATCATATTCTGTTCATCGAGCATTCCCATCACATCATCTTCTGATGAACCAGCTATTTCTCCTGCAACTTCTTCGCCGCGAATATTAATAGCTCTATATAAAAAAAGTTTGTCTCTCACCGATTCCACTCTGCCTCTTCTCTAAGAATACTAAAACCATCAGCGACATCAATATTCCCATTCATCATCTGTGCGGCTATTGAATCTGTAAATGGAATAAGGCCCTGTTTCATAGCCACTTCTCTAATTCTGTCATAGTTTTTTCCCTCTGATATTGCTTCTCTGATAGAACGGCTAACGGTCAGTACTTCCTGAATCGCTACCCGTCCCTGAAAACCGGTCTGATTGCAGATTGAACAACCTTTCGCTTCATAAACCAAACCGTCAAAGGGTATTATTTTCTTTTCCTCTTCTGTCAAATACCGTTTCTGTCGACAATGGGGGCAAAGCCGGTTAATAAGCCGTTGGGATATCACCCCTCTTAAAGCCGAGGACAAAAGATAAACTGGCACTTTCATATCCATCAGGCGGGTAATCGTCGAAACCGTGTTGGTCGTATGAACACTTGATAAAAGCAGATGACCGGTGATAGCTGCTCGAGTTGCCATTGCTGCTGTGTTTTCATCACGAATTTCCCCCACCATTATGACATTGGGATCCTGCCTGAGAACTGAACGCAAGCCACTGGCGAAATCGAGGCCTGATTTTTCATTCACCTGAATCTGATTAATACCTTCCATCTGAAATTCCACCGGATCTTCAATGGTCACAAAATTTACCTGGCTGTTGTTTAATAAGTGTATGAGACTATATAGGGTCGTCGTTTTTCCACTTCCTGTAGGACCTGTCACCAGAATCATCCCGTGATTTGTCCCCAGCATTTCCAGGAGCTGTCTTCGCTGATTTTCCGAAAACCCCAGTTCTTCAATCTGATAGAAAAATTTTTGCTGATCAAGAATTCTTAAAACAATTTTTTCTCCATGTATTGTCGGCATCGACGAAAGCCGCAGATCGATTCGCCGCCCCTGAAAGATCATTTCGAGAGCACCATCCTGGGGAATTCGATGTTCACCAATATCACATCCCGACAAGACCTTGAGTCTGGTGATCAGGGTTTTATAAGCCCTTGGTGAGACTTTTCTTTTTTCATAAAGCAGACCATCTATTCTAAACCTGATCCGACAAAATTTCTGATAGGGTTCAATATGGATATCACTAGCTCCACGAATGATACCTTCATTAATCAGGTCATCTGCTATATCTGAATCACCCGTATCCAATTCATCTGGTGAACCTTGAGCTTCAAAATAATACTTTCCAATCAGGTTTCCAATCATTTCCCTGGAGGCTACAAAAATCCGTAATTCCTTATGCAATAGCTGATGGATCCTCAATATAAGTTTTTCGTCGGTAGGATCAGACATTAATATCCACAACTCATTACCTTCTGCCTCATTAAAAGGAAAAACTTCATGGTTGCGGATATAGTCAACCGGTAAACACCTGACTACCTCCGGATTAATGGGATGTTTTTCAGGGTCAAAAATTTCAAATCCCCATTCGCTATGATAGAGCTGGGCCAATTGCTTAAAACTAAGGCCCCCCTCCTCGAGCAATAGATCCAGAACCGCCTGGCCCTTTTTTTCTGCCCGCTCCATTACCGCCAGCAAATCTCGTTTCTCTAAGACTCCATTTTGCAAAAGATATTCCAGAATTAATCTGTTATCGTTCATACTAACCTCCTGGATGATTCGTTTTAGTCAACACGCCCAAATACAAACACCAGCCATCAGCCCCCGTCTTACTTAAATACTTTTCTTTCTTTTAGCTTATGGGCAAGAACGGTCATCAGTCTGCTTACCAAATAACTGAACACTATCGCAGTCATCGAAACAATAGTAAATTTCGCAAGCGCTGGTATTTGCAGATTCGCAATCATCAAGGGAAATGTGTAGGGCACAAGGTAATGGACCAGATACATGTTATACGAGTTTTTTGCCATACTTTTACTAAAGGCTCCGGCTGTGTTCCAAAACCGATACGCAAAGGATAAAAACATACCTGAAAAAATCAGGGTCCATATTGGATATAGAACGATAAATAAGAACTTAAATATTAAGGCCGGATTTTCCGGCTCAGTTAAATTTTTCAGAACAAGCATATTGATACCAAACATGCAAAAGCAAGCTATCAACCATATCCAGGGTTTACCCAAACCGAAACTTTCTATCCACTTGCCGTTGAAAGCGAATATCCCCAGCAAAAAGCATGCTGCATAAATAAAAATTTTACCAAGCTGAAATTGGAATATATTCCCCAGAGAAAACCAGCCCGAATCCATAAATTCAGGATATGTAAATCGAACGATGCCGAATAGAACAATCATCACAACTGTCGTTAATAATAGTTTCCTAAGCATCTGTTTCCTGCTGTCGACTGACAGCTCGCTCTTTTCTTTATATAAGAATGTAAAAACGCCGAAAAACAAAAGCAGCAAAGAAATAAACCAGACATAGCGCTGATAAAAAACCTCTGTAATATTATTATAAGTAGTCATGTCGATAAATCCAAAATGAAATTCAGCAATCTTTTTCATCCCAGATGACCAAAACTCCAAAAACCCTAGCTCCTTGCTGCCATTTACTATGTAATGAATATAATCAAGTATCGGCATAACAATCACGGTAATAATTAGCCACGGGATGCCCAAACGCTTGAGTTTTCCAACCATAAAGTCCCGCTTATTTTTCTGCTTTATACTTGGCACAGCAAAGTACCCAGCGATGTAAAACATAAGCGCCATTAAAAAGACATCACTGAGAAAGAGAAAGATATCCAATCCGCTATTAGTATTCACATCATGAAAGGGCCAGAAATCGACGGATGTACTGTAACTTGCCGCTGAATGAAAAACAATAACAAGTATAACTGTCATCCAGCGTAAATTATCAAGATAATATATTCTTTTGCTCATTTCATTCCCCCTAGATTGACAATAGACACTGTATAATCAATTAATTGCAATTGATATCAACGATACCATGTGATATTCCTTTTGTCAATCACAAGAAAAACCCCGAAACCATTGGTTTCAGGGCATCTATAAGGATTTAAGTGTTTACATATCAAATTTTTTGTGAATATGAACCATAGCTTCTTTTCCTCGTTCCTTGTCAATCAGGCAGGAAATCTTTATTTCCGAGGTACTGATGGTCTGAATATTGATGCCCAGCTCGAACAGGGCTTCAAAGAATTTAGAAGCAATTTCTGCGTTGGCAACAATTCCGGTTCCAATCACTGATAGTTTAGCAACACCCTGGTCAAACTCAACTTTCTGGGCATTGACTTCAAACGCAAATTTCTGGGAAACCGCCACCGCTTCCTGAAGCTCATCTACGTCAATGGTAAAGGAGATATCGTTAACGGCTGTTCGATTGACATTCTGCACAATCATATCCACATGGATATTGGCTTTAGCCAGGGCACTAAATAATCTAAAGGCAATTCCCGGTTGATCCGGCACCTCAAAAATTGATATCTTGGCAATATTTTCATCCAGCGCCACACCACGCACTAATACTTTTTCCATTTCTACTTCCTCCTTGATAATCGTTCCTTCATTATGATTATAACTTGAACGCACCACTAAAGGTACTTTGAATTTTTCCGCCATTTCCACTGATCGTGGGTGCAGAACTTTGGCTCCAGTACTGGCCATTTCCAGCACTTCCTTATAGGATATTTCATCAATTTTTGACGCCGTTTCGACAATTCGGGGATCCGCTGTATAAACGCCGTCAACATCCGTATAAATCTCGCACAGTTCAGCTTTAAGTGCCGCTGCCAGGGCGACGGCTGAAGTATCGGAGCCACCTCGACCGAGTGTGGTAATATCCATATTTTCATTAATACCCTGAAAGCCGGCAACAATAACAATCTTTCCGGCATCCAGTTCTTTTTCAATCCGATGCGTATGGATGTCATTAATCCGCGCCCGTTTATGGTTATTTGATGTCACAATCCCGCATTGTGCGCCGGTCAGACTGACCACATCATGGCCAAGTGCCTGAATCGCCATTGCCAGCAAGGAGATTGAAACCTGTTCCCCGGTGGCTAATAGCATATCCATTTCTCGGCTGGGCGGATGCTCATCAATCTGGCGAGCCAGTTCAATCAGGTCATCCGTTGTATCACCCATAGCGGATACAACAACCACTACTTTTTTCCCGGTTTCCTTAGTTTCAATTATTCGGTTGGCCACCCGTTTAATCCGATTGACAGTACCAACACTGGTTCCACCGTACTTTTGTACTATTAAATCTTCCATTTATTCTGCTCTCTTCTATTCGTAAATTCGCGCATAAAATATTTCCGGAACATCTTTCTGAAGGTCTTCCACCATCTCATTAAATCGATTAGCCGCAATTACACTGGTGACAACAAAGAGTTTATCTTCATTTATAATCACAGTTTTTCTCTCTGCCACGGTTTCAATAGCCGCCAGGACCTTTTCCAGATCCTCCTGTTGAGAGAGATTTGCCCGGAGATAGTATTTTCCTTCAAAAATTGAGGTTCCAACCTTATTGAGTTTCCTGCCCAGACGCAGGGATTCCTGTTTTTTGTCACACTCCATATTTAGGATATAGAGCACATCTCCCACAACTGCATTAGCTGTAGCATCCTTACCGGCGCCTTTTCCATAAAACTGAAGTTCTCCGATGATATCGCCAGTGATAGATATAATATTAAATTCACTGTTAACATTGGACATAATTGAAGCTTCTTTAAACAGTACCGGTTCAACGGTAGTATAAAGATCATTTTCATCAAGAATCGAATGCCCTAAATATTTAATACTATAACCCAAACTACCGGTCATATCAATATCTACTGCCCGAACATCAGTCATTCCCCGCTTGTAGATATCTTCATCACGGATAATGCTTTCATAAGCCATTGAAGACAAAATCGAAAGCTTTCTCGATACATCATAGCCTTCTACATCAGCAGTAGGATCTGCTTCGGCAAAACCAATTGATTGTGCCAGGGCCAGGGTTTCAGCAAAGTCAGCCCCTTCTTCAGTCATCTTGGAGAGAATAAAATTTGTGGTTCCGTTCAAAATCCCCTTGATTTCCGTCACCCGATTAATTTTCATTTCCTCTTTTAGACTGCCAATAATCGGAATCCCGCCGCCGACAGATGCTTCGTAACGAAGGACTACGCCATTTTCTTCTGCCAGGTTTAAAAGTTCCTCAAAATATTCTGAGATAACCGCCTTGTTTGCCGTAACTACATGCTTTTTCGCCTTCAGACAGGCCTTTATCATTTCGTATTCGAAATCCATTCCGCCCATTAAGGCAACAACCAGCCCAATACTTTCATCTTCCAAAATTTCTTTGGGGTCCGTCACGATTTTTCCGACCGTATCTCCCAAGTCTTTCGTTGTATCTCGCTCCAATACCTTGGTAATCATCGGGCTTGACCGTCTGTTTTCGATGTCTGTAAAATTTCCTGAAAATTTCCCTTTATTAAGATTAATCAGTTCATATACCCCGGAACCGATGGTTCCATGGCCTAAAAGTGCAATATTCAATAAAATTCACCTCAAAATCTGTATTTATTTTAAAAACACTTGTTTTTTCTCGAAAAACATTCTATCATATAGTTACGGGATATACAATACCCCTAAATGAAAATATTGATTGATTAATTCTGGAGGCCTTACATGAAAAAAAGCTATCACAGCACACGTTCCAAAGACATAAATGTTACTGCATCTCAGGGAATCCTGCAGGGATTAGCCCCTGACGGCGGACTCTTTGTCCCCGATTTTATCCATGAACTCAAACTATCCCCCGAATCTTTTAAAGGAAAATCTTACGGCGATATGGCTAAAGTTGTTTTCGGGGCTTTTCTGAATGACTTCAGTGAAGATCAAATTTCTAATTCTGTCAATTCGGCCTACTACAGCGGAAAATTTTCTCAAAAAGAACCAGTGGAACTAAAGAAAGTTGGCAATCGCTTCTTTCTTGAATTATTTCATGGCCCAACCTGCGCTTTTAAGGATATGGCTCTGACTATTTTACCATATCTGATGACTGAATCCATGAAGATTACCGATCATCAGAAAAAAATTATGATCCTGACTGCAACATCCGGTGATACCGGAAAAGCTGCACTGGAAGGTTTTGCTAACGTCCCTGATATCAGCATTCTAGTCTTTTACCCTAAAGACGGAGTCAGTCCCGTTCAGGAAAAACAAATGCTGACGCAAGTCGGAGACAACACCTGTGTCATCGGGGTCGATGGAAACTTTGACGATACACAAAACGGCGTAAAGGAAATATTAAATGATCCCACAATTGCCAGTGAACTTTCTCAGTCCGGAATGATTTTTTCATCTGCCAACTCGATTAATATCGGCCGCCTCCTGCCTCAGGTCGTTTACTATTTTTACAGTTATTATAAATTACTTGCTGACGGCGAGATTTCCGAAGGCGAAAAGATTAATTTTGTCGTTCCCACCGGTAATTTTGGTAATATACTGGCTGGCTACTACGCCCAAATTTTAGGCTTGCCGATCAACAAACTCATTTGTGCTTCCAATGCCAATAATGTCCTGACCGACTTTTTTACAAGCGGTTCGTATGACCGCAACCGGGACTTCTATAAAACCTCTTCACCTTCAATGGATATATTAATTTCCAGCAACCTGGAGCGTCTGCTCTTCGATTTGTATGAAGGCGATACTACAGCCATTGCTGAACTGATGGAGTCCTTAAAATCAACCGGATCATACTCAGTTCCTCAGTCAGTCATGGATAAGGCTTCTATTTTTTATGGCGGCTATGCCAATGAAGCAGAAACATCCGCTGCCATTAAAAAAGCATTCGATGATTATGCTTATCTGATGGATCCTCATACTGCTGTTGCTGATAAAGTTTATGATGACTATTTAAAAGCTTCCGGCGATTCTACAAAAACAGTCATTTTATCAACAGCCAGCCCTTATAAATTTGGCCAGTCCGTATATGAAAGTATTTTTGGTCAAACAAGTGATGATGCATATCAACTGCTTGATTCTCTGGCTCAAAAAACCGGCACCCAAATTCCGGCACCGTTAAAAGACCTGGCCACAAAAGAGAACAAACATCAGGACCAGTGTGACAAAACGCAAATGGCCCAGGCTGTCCTTGACTTTTCAAAACGGCAGGTGAAATAAATGATTAAGGTCACGGTCCCAGGAACCAGTGCTAATTTAGGCCCCGGATTTGACGCTTTCGGACTGGCGCTATCAGTTTATAATACCTTTTCTTTCGAAGAAAAAACGGATGGTAAACTGACCATCCGTGGTGTTGAGCGTAAATATCAGGGGGCAAGCAACCTGGTTTATAAATCGATGCTGAAAGTTTTTGCAAAAATAAATTACAAACCTAAGGGGCTTTTCATTAATAACCAGGTGGAAATCCCCATCAGCAGAGGTCTAGGCAGCTCAGCCACTTGTATTGTTGCCGGTCTTTACGGCGCCAATGCCCTGACGGGCAACCAGCTTTCAACTGAAGAACTACTGGATCTGGCAGTAGAAATGGAAGGCCATCCTGATAATGTGGCCCCAGCCATTTTCGGGGGCCTGGTGGTCTCAATGAACGAACAGGGGCACAATTTATATATCAAAAACGTTGTCCATCCTTCCTATGATTTTTATGCCCTGATCCCGGATTTCCCATTATCAACACAAGATGCCAGAGAAGTTCTGCCTAAAAAAATTGGTTTTAGCGATGCTACCCACAATCTACCCCGGGCAACCATGACTTACCTGTCACTGGTTAACGGTCAGCACGATATCTTACGCCATAGTATGAAAGACCGTCTGCATCAGCCTTACCGTAAAAAACTTATCGCCCACTATGATGCGATGATCAGGAAGTCACGGGAATTTGGTGCTTTAAATGCCTGTATCAGTGGTGCTGGACCAACTATTCTGGTAATCTGCGAAAATTCAAATCTGGAATACGAAAGAAAAATTCGTGCTTACATGGAGTCGAAAACACCTAACTGGCAGATTTTGAAACTTAAACCAGACCAGCAGGGCGTTATCGTCAGCGGAGGTGTCCTTGATTAAAGAATATCTTATTGTCCATAAAAAAATCCTTCCGGACTTCTATATCAAAGTTGTAGAAGCCCGGATCCTGTTGGAATCTTCACAGTGTAAATCGGTCAGCGAAGCAGTTAAACAGGTGGGAATTAGTCGCAGTACCTATTATAAATATAAGGACTATATTTTTACCCCTTCAGAAAACTACGGCCGAAAATTCACCCTGTCCTTTAAACTCAATGACTGTCAGGGGATTTTATCAACAGTGCTTAATGTGCTTAGCGAACATCATACCAGTATCATCACAATTCACCAAGATATTCCGATTAATAATGCTGCTGTTGTCATCGTCACTCTTGATGGTAAAGGATTACTAATCAGCATCGATGAACTGATACGCATTCTCAAGCAAATCGAGGGGGTCCATTCCGTCCACCTGATTGCCATGGAATAAAAAAATCTGACCGAAAGGTCAGATTTTTTCACGCCATATTTCAAGCAGGGTGGCCAGATCATCTTTAAATTCCCGATCACTCTGGCTTTCATTTTTTTCCAGTTCTTCCAAGACTTCAAAAGAGAAAGACTCTTTTCCAAAGCTTTTCCAGTCTTTTAGCATGGCAGGTTCGGGACAGGAATTGGTTTTTACGGAAAACTCAAACCGATTTTTCTGACCAGCCAGATCCATCGTCGACTTTAGCCAAACCTGATCACTGCCCTTGCAGCGAATCCCAAAGATTCCCCCAACAACCCTTTTATTTTTATAATCTTCTTTTAAAACTTTTTTTCTTTCCATCGCTTGTTCCTTAGTCCTCCAGACCCCTTTAAAAAACAAATAATCCATGATCTGAACAGTAATAATATAACTTACTGCCAAATCTGCTTCCCAGCTTTCCGCCAACCATCTTGGGCAGTCGCAGTTCCGCCGTCTGTTCCGGGTACAGTCTGACCAGCATCCTGCGGTCACCAGAAACTATGGCCGCAAAAGCAATAAAGTGGGTCTTAGTCATCTCATGGTCAAAGCTGATGTAATAATCTCCATCATCATCTTTAATCTCTGGCTGATGCACCTCATCGGCCGGTTTAGGCAATAATGCTGTCAGTTTTCGGCCACAGCACGAAACTTCGGCATCACCGGTTGTCGTGATTATATTTTGACAGTTTTTGCATACATAAAATTTTGTGCGTTTCATATTTCCCGTTTCCATCTCGTTTAGTTCCAAATCTCCCAACATTAATTTTTCAACATTCACCTGATAAAGCTCTGAGAGTGAAGATAAAAGAGATACATCCGGGCATCCCATTCCTCTTTCCCATTTGGAGATTGTTTTATCACTTAAATGCAGCCACTGGCCAACCTGCTTCTGGGTCATCCCTTTTTCTTTGCGCAGCGCTTTTAGTAGTGCCCCTACTTTAAAACAATCCATCTGCTTCACCCTTTCAATTATAACTGGAATTTTATTTTTTTCCTATCGACTAAACGTAGAGTTTTAAACATTAATATAGCATGATCGTAAAAGAATACATATCTTCATCCGAAAGATAGGTATATCCTCCCAGGGTATCGTTCAGCACACCTTTTGCCTGCTCCATCATTCCCGGATTCATTACAGCAAAATGAAAATATTTATCACCATTAGAAAAGGCTGTGGTTACATCATTGCGAAGCCTTAATCTTTCTGAGTCAGCGTTTAAATCATACCGCCTATTTTCATGAATATAGTAATTGGCTGCTGTTGCTGAAAACTCCGGATAATAAATCAGCGTCTGATCAATTTCATGGGTTTTCAAAAGCTGTTCTGTATCTACGCAGAAGTAATCATAGGAAATATTCTTATCCGGCTCCGAATTATCATTGACTCCCAATTCGCCCCAGGTTGCATCAAGATAATAATATTCTCCATCCACCCTAACCAGATTCCAGGCATGGGCGCCCTGCAAATCAACATAGCCGCTCACATAAGAACAGGCAATACCCTGTTTATCCAAAAGATATTTAACGGCCTTGGCATAACCTGCACAGACCGAAGCTTTTCTGCCAAACACGCTGTAAATATTCTGATCATCAGTATTCTCCTGATAGACAGTATTTTTAACGACATATTCATAGGTATATTTAACGATCTGGTAAGTATCAGAACATGGATCCAGGCCAGCAAGATACTGGGCATAGGCCTGATCAATTTCAGACTGTCGGCGATTTTTTTCCGTTTCATCATATGGGTAAGTGACTTCCACTTCAGATACCATGTCCGTTTTTTCATCATAATAATAAGAAAAAGTGTCTGCCCAAAAGATGTCCGGAAAATCATTGTCGATCGCCATCATAATCCGCTCTATTTCCATCGAATCCACACCGGAAACGCTTATTTTCGTTTGATAGTTTCTCAGGCCTTCTGCAATAACCCAATAAATATCTTTTTCCTGTCCATATAAATAATGATAAGCATCATATTCCGGTATCGATTCTTCATCAATGATCAATTGTTCTTCTTCAGGTTTTTCCTGAGTTTCGTTCGAAGGCTCGAAGATCTCCTGTACCTGGCTCACCTGAATGGAATCATCCAGAACAATCAGGGTGATGCCTGAAAATATCAGTGTCAGAATCAGAAAACCTCCGATTCCTAGTAAAAGCTTTATGCCACGCCCGTTTTTATTCATAAAAATCCTCTCACAGTTCCAATAAAGATAAGCCTTGTAGATTTTATCTTATTATAACACTATCCACTTTATTTTTCATATTGCTGTCGCAGTATTGAAATTTTTTTATAAAAATGATAAACTAAAATTATCACGAAGTAAGATTACTTCGAAAATTTAATTTTTAAAGGAGACTGAGAGGATGCGTAATTTATCTTGCTAGCCAATTATTGGAAAGTGTTTTCTAACCCGGAGGGCCACCCTTCTGTTTTTACACACTTAAAGCAGGAAAATTACCAGGAATGCTCTGCCTCTTTAACTTATACACCCTTTTTACGGATTTTTGTATATGATTAAGCCGCAGGATGATTTTCCTGCGGTTTTTAATATGTCAAAGCCTAATAACTTTGACAGGAGGACCAATCATGTCACAAATCTCTGTAAAAAATCTAAGCTTTCATTATGAAGGAACTTACGATACAATTTTCGACAATGTATCATTGTCTCTCGACAGTCACTGGAAACTTGGCCTGATCGGCAGGAACGGCCGGAGTAAAACAACTTTTCTAAAACTTTTAATGAACGCTTACCCCTATCAAGGCAACATCCATTCAAATGTGGAATTTGAATATTTCCCCTATACTGTGACAGATCTCAGCCAAACTGCCATTGAGATCGCTTATTTTATTTATCCCAACAACGAACTTTGGGAACTAAACCGGGAATGTTCACTGCTTAATCTGGACCCCAAAATCTTAAGTCAAAGTTTTAAAACATTGAGCCGGGGTGAACAGACAAAAATACTGCTGGCCATTCTTTTTTTGAAACCCAATCAATTTCTTTTAATCGATGAACCCACCAATCACCTTGATCTGGAAGGGCGCAAAACAGTCAGTGCATATCTGCAGAAAAAAAGCGGTTTTATTCTTGTTTCTCATGACCGTATTTTTCTTGATCATTGCGTTGACCATATTTTGTCCATTAACAAAAATAATCTTGAAATCCAAAAGGGCAATTATTCCTCTTGGCTTTTAAACAAAGAACAACAAGATCAGTTTGAATTTAAACAGAATAAAAAACTAAAAAAGGAAATTTCTCAATTAAAAACGGCAGCAAACCGTACACAAAAGTGGTCCCATTCTGTTGAAGAATCTAAAAATGGCCAACGCGTTTCAGGGCTGCGGCCGGACCGCGGCTACATCGGCCACAAATCAGCAAAAATGATGAAACGCTCCAAAACCCTTGAAAAACGTCAGCAGAAAAGTATTGATGAAAAACAAACCCTGCTTAAAAATATTGACTGGTCAGATTCCCTGCAAATTAAACCCATACCCTATAAAACTGAACGACTCATAAGTGTCAGTAAACTGTCGATCGCCTATGGTAGCCATCCAGTTTTTGAGGGTCTTAATTTTGAAGTAAATCAGGGGGATCGGATTGCTGTTAAAGGCTTAAACGGTTCAGGAAAATCAAGCCTGCTTAAACTTCTTTCAGGTGTTCCACTGACTTATCAGGGAAATCTGGCTATTGGCAGTCAACTAAAAATTTCAGCAGTTCCCCAGAATCCTGATAAACTTTCAGGATCACTTACGCAATATTCTCAGGACCAGGAAATCAGCGACAGCCTGTTTAAAACAATCCTGCGAAAATTTGGGTTCGAACGCATTCAATTTGAGAAAGATCTGTCAGCTTTCAGCGAAGGCCAGAAAAAAAAGGTTTATCTGGCCCGAAGCCTCTGTCAGTATGCCCATCTCTACCTATGGGACGAACCGCTTAATTATATCGATGTCCTTTCAAGGATACAATTAGAAGAACTGTTACTTCAATACACCCCGACCATGATATTTATTGAACACGATCAAGCCTTTATTGATCATATCGCTACTAAAATCATCACACTTTAGAAGGAGCAAATATGCATCTAAGAATTAAACCCTGGGCACGTCCAGAACTGGAGGCCAGCCATTTTTTCCAGGCCCATCCGCAGGAACACAAAGGTCACTGGCAGGAACTTTTTAAAAAGAGTCAACCATTGCAGCTTGAGCTGGGCTGCGGTAAAGGCAACTTTATCGCCGAATTGGGCTCACGAAACCCACAGATTAACTACCTGGCCATTGACCTGATTGATGCTGTTCTGGGCTTGAGTAAACGAAATATTGAAACGGTTTATCAGCAAAAGGATATGGCTGTTGAGAATATTCAAATCATGTCCTGGGATATTGAACGCCTTGACCTGATACTTTCGCCCGCTGACCAGGTTGAACGCATCTACATTAATTTCTGTAATCCCTGGCCCAAAAGAAGGCACCATAAAAAGCGGCTAACCCACCCCAAACAATTGGAAAAGTACAAAAACCTTCTGGTTAAGGGCGGTCAGATTCATTTTAAAACCGATAATGACGATCTTTTTGATGATTCCATCAAATATTTTCAGGAGGCCGGCTTTAAAATCATCAAACTGTTCCCTGATCTCCATACTTCGAGCTTCGAAGGAAATATCGAAACGGAACACGAGAAAATGTTTTCTGCCCAGGGAGTTCCAATCAAATTTCTAATTGCAGTCGTAAATGAGTAAACATATGTGTTCTCAAAATAAAATTCAGCAGAGTGAATCACAATAATTTACTTTTTAGTTAAAACCTACCATCTATCATTGATTAATTGATGGTATTGGCACACCACCGCCCTGGCAAACTGCCAGGGTGGTTTTTTAACCCCAAATAGAGTAAAGTCATCTGTCTCATTATTATTTTTTATCGATAAAAGTTGAAATCGAAAACAGTAAATTTTTATCATTTTTTTATAAAATATGACTTGCAAATTTGAATTTTATGTTGTATATTACTTAAGCAGGTTAACTATTAATTAAATTAATTATTTTTAAGAAAGGAGCACGCATTGAACCCAACTGGCAATACTTTATTCCATGCTTTCAACCGTATTCGCAAATCCAGTATGCGTCGCATGCATAAGCTTCCACAGCATCTTAAACCGCATGAGTTTTTTATGCTGTCAACAATCAGCCGCCTTTGCGAATGTCATCAGGAAACACCAGGCATTAAAATTTCACAAATCAGTAAAAAGACTGGCATCTCAATGCCCGGCGTTTCGCAAACCCTCTCCACTTTGGAAAAACTTGATTTGATCGAAAGACGACCAGCAAAACAAGATCGACGAATCGTATATGTGAGCCTTACTGAAAAAGGACTAAAACTTTTTCATGAGTCAAATCATGCGTTTTCAGAGGTTTATGACCAGGCCATGCAGATTATTGGCCCTGAAGACAGTCAGAAACTGATTGATTTGCTTAATCAGTTAGCTGATGCTTTTGAAGAAATTGAAAACAACAGTAATTTGAAAGGAAACACGCAATGATAAAACTGGCACGTTATTTAAAGCCCTATGTGGGTGTGCTGATTCTTGCCATTATGCTGCTTTTTGTTCAGGCTCTTTCTGATTTGAATTTGCCTAACTTTATGTCTGACATTGTCAATGTCGGCATCCAGCAAAACGGAATAGAACACGCCGCCCCGGAAGCCATCAGTGAAGATGGCTACACCTTTATGACCACCTTTATGCAGGAGGAAGATCAGGATACCGTCACTAATTCATATGATCTGGTCACATCTGATGATAGCAGTCAACCGGATTATGAAGCTCTGCTTGAAACCTATCCGGAGCTGGCCAATCAAAATATCTATGTCCTTAATAAAGACGGTCAGGAAAATATTGACAATCTGGATTCTATTTTTGGTCAAGCGACCTGGACCTTTATTTACTTTGTCCGCTCCCTCGATACCGGCCTGGATGCTTCTGAAACCAACAGTGATATGAGTGATATCGATTTTTCAGAAGTATACGACATGCTGCCCATGCTTGCCATGGTACCAGCCAATTCCTTTGATGATGCCAGAGTACAGGCACTGGATACTCCAGAATCGATCCAAATCCAGACAGCTATTCAATTTACCAAACAATTTTATGCAGAATTGGGTGTCGATATCAACTGGATTCAGACCTCTTATATTTTAAGAATCGGCGGACTGATGCTGCTCTTATCTTTGCTGGGTATTTGTGCCGCTATCGCTGTGGGCTATCTGTCAGCCAGAATGGCTGCCGGAGTTTCTCAGGCCCTGCGCCGTGATCTGTTTAAAAAGGTACAAAGCTTTTCAAACAAGGAATTCGATCACTTTTCAACCGCCTCTTTAATCACGCGTAATACCAATGATATTACGCAGATTCAAACGGTACTGATTATGGGTATCCGTATGCTTTGTTACGCCCCGATCATGGCTGCCGGCGGAATCATTATGGCTCTCAGAAAAACGACTTCTATGGGGTGGGTAATCCTGGTGGCAATTGTATTGATTGTCCTGTTAATCGGCGTCGTCTTTATTGTCGCTATGCCTCGATTTAAAATTATTCAGAAGCTGGTCGACCGCTTAAATCTGGTAACCCGCGAGAACCTCACCGGACTGATGGTTGTCAGGGCCTTCGGTAATCAGGAATTTGAAAAAGAACGTTTCAAAACAGTTAATACCGATACCACGAATAATAACCTTTTTGTCAATCGCGTCATGGTCTTCATGATGCCTACCATGATGTTTATCATGAACAGCATTACCCTGCTGGTAGTCTGGGTCGGCGCTAATCAAATCGCTGAGTCAACCATGCAGGTCGGAGATATGATGGCCTTTATGCAATATGCTATGCAGATTATCATGTCATTCTTAATGATTTCAATGATGTTTATCATGATCCCCAGAGCATCAGTTTCCGGCGATCGTGTTCAGGAAGTTTTGGCAATGGAACCCAGTATCGTTGATCCCACTGAGCCTAAAACGCTGCCTGCCAACAAACGTCCAGTTCTTAAATTCAATCACGTTTCTTTCCGTTATGAAGGGGCTGATGAAGATGTCCTCCATGATATCGATTTTGTGGCTCAGCCTGGCCAGACCACTGCTTTTATCGGTTCAACCGGTTCCGGTAAATCAACCCTGATCAACCTGATCCCCCGATTTTTCGATGTAACAGAAGGTTCTGTAACCATCGATGATATTGACATTCGGGAAATTACCCAGCACGATCTGCGCAGCCATATTGGCTACGTTCCACAGAAAGGGGTCTTATTTTCTGGCTCTATCGCAACCAATTTGCGCTATGGTGATAAAAATGCCACTGATGATGATTTAAATATTGCCGCTGATGTTGCTCAAGCCACCGGTCTTCTCAATCAGACTCCAGAAGGTTTATACCGAGAAATTTCTCAGGGTGGCAGTAATGTTTCCGGCGGTCAGAAACAAAGACTTTCAATTGCTCGAGCCTTAACCAGAAAACCTGCCATCTATATTTTCGATGACAGCTTCTCAGCTCTGGACTACAAGACAGATTTAGCTCTGAGAAAGGCTTTGAAAAATTATACTGGTGACAGTACAGTTTTAATCGTCGCCCAGCGGATCAACACCATCATGCATGCAGAACAGATTATCGTTCTGGATGAAGGAAGGGTCTGCGGTAAAGGAACCCATCAGGAACTGCTTCAAACCTGTGAGTGTTATCGGGAAATCGCGTCCTCACAATTATCAGAGGAGGAATTAAGTCTATGAGTCAAGAAAATAAACCAACCAATACCCAACGACCAGCTGCTCCCGGACCTGGCCCTCGACGGGGACCAGGAGGCGGTGGACCTCATGCCATGATGCCTGGAGAAAAGCCAAAAGATTTCAAAAAAGCTTTTAAACAGCTGGCTGCCTATCTATCTGTCTATAAAATCCGCCTTTTCTTTGTGCTGATTTTTGCTATTGCTTCGACCGTTTTTACCATCGTCGGCCCAAAAATTCTGGGGAATGCCACAACTGCACTCTTTGAAGGAGTCATGAATATGATCGCTGACAATGGCGAGGGAATCGACTTTGACTATATCGGAAGGATTATCCTGTTTTTGCTCGGCCTCTACTCGGTCTCAGCAATCTTTGGTTATATTCAGGGACTGATCATGACCAAACTGTCCATGCAGGTCACTTATAACCTGCGACGAGATATTTTTGATAAAATCAATCGCCTGCCCTTTAAGTATTTTGATAAAACCAGCTATGGTGAAGTCCTTTCATTTCTGACCAACGATATTGAAACCGTCAACCAGACCTTAAATCAGAGCATCACCCAGATTGTTACCTCGGTGACCAGTGTCATCGGAATTCTTATTATGATGCTTTCAATCAGCTGGCAAATGACTCTGGTTGCGCTCTTGATTTTACCGGTTTCAATGATCGTGATTATGTCGATTGTTAAAAAATCGCAAAAACATTTCAGCCAACAACAGACTTATCTGGGTCACATCAATGGCCATGTAGAAGAGATGTATAGTGGCCACCAGGTTATTAAGGCTTTTAATGGGGAAAAAGATTCTTTTGAAACCTTTGAAGAATATAACACGACCTTATTCAGCTCTGCCTGGAGAGCCCAGTTTCTATCTGGACTGATGATGCCAATGATGATGGGAATCGGAAACATCGGCTATGTCGGTATTTCTATCCTGGGTGGTTACCTGGCTATTAACGGACAATTATCGGTCGGTGACATTCAGGCCTTTATCCAATATGTCCGCCAGTTCACCCAACCGATTACCCAAATTGCCAATATTTCAAACATTCTCCAGCAAACAACAGCTGCAGCCGAACGTGTCTTTACTTTTCTTGAAGAAGAGGAAGAAGTGGGCGAATCACATACTGATTTTGATTTGAGTCAAGTAAATGGAAATGTAACCTTTGACCACATTGCCTTTGGTTACAGTCCCGACAAACCCGTTATTAAAAACTTTACAACGCAAGTTAAAGAGGGCCAAAAAATTGCCATCGTCGGGCCAACAGGCGCCGGCAAAACAACGATTGTCAAATTGCTGATGCGTTTTTACGATGTCGACTCTGGTGCAATCTTAATAGATGGCCATCCGATTAAAGACTTTGCCCGGAATGATTTGCGAAAGCTTTTCGGGATGGTTCTTCAGGATACATGGCTCTATAATGCCAGCATTCACGACAACATCCGTTACGGTAAACTGGATGCCAGCGATGACGCCGTCGAAAGAGCCGCTAAAGCCGCTCAGGTTGACCATTTCGTTCATACGCTGCCAGATGGTTATGATATGATTCTTAATGAATCAGCCAGCAATGTATCCCAGGGACAAAAACAGCTTTTAACTATTGCCCGGGCTATCCTTGCAGATCCAAAGATTCTAATCCTTGATGAAGCTACTTCTTCTGTAGATACACGAACTGAAGTGCTGATTCAAAAGGCTATGGATAATCTGATGGAAGGACGAACAAGTTTTGTCATTGCCCATCGCCTCTCAACTATTAAAAATGCTGATCTGATTCTGGTTATGAAGGATGGTGATATTATCGAGCAGGGTAATCATGAAGAGCTTCTTGCTCAAGCAGGTTTTTACTCCAACCTTTACAATTCACAATTCGAAAATGCAGATGCCTATATTGAGGAAGAAGAGATTACTTCATAAATTAAATCTTCTTAACATCATACAGTTCCTGAGTTTAATTTGACTCGGGAACTGTTTTTTTCGTAATTTCCTATTTTTTGTTATTTATAACTTTAGAAGGGTAAAAAAATAGCAACAACTATTCATAATCCGGAAATTAAAGAAACCTTCAGATCTGCACGCATCTTAACTTCCGGTTTCTGCTGTATTTAAAATTAAGAAAAGGAGATAGGAAATCATGAAAAACGATGTAAATCAAACGAACACCCCGTTTTACAATTCAAAATGGTGGCTCATATTGTGGAGCTTTTTGATCTGGCCGCTAGGATTAGTGATGCTTTGGAACTATTTAGACAGGATGCATAAAAATGAAATGCCGCGAACCAGACTTGTCGACAAAAAATTGGAAGAATATTCATAGAAACCTTTGAATTACCTTAAAATCAATCACTTATTTTAGGCCCTAAACCCTTAAGAAACTTGTGAAATTCTTCGATTTATGTTAAACTGCCTTTGAACTTTGCACCCACCATAAATTTTTCAACCACCATGAACCTGTGCTTCCTGGTGGTTGTCGTATGTAATAACAATATCGATATTTTGATTCTTCGAATCTTATTCATTGCTTATTTATACTTATTTCGCAATGATGCAACCCTCAGGTTTTCTAACCTGAATTTATATAAGGAGAAGTTTAGCAATGGTTTCACAGATCTTTGTTTTATTGTTTTTATTGGGGCTTCCATTTCTTATTTATGGGCTTTATTACCTGTTAATTGGTTTTTTCGGCTACGCGCGACATAACCACTATCAGAACTACCCTCCCCAAAACCGAATCGCTGCAGTTATTGCAGCACGTAATGAAGCGGCAGTAATTGGTAATCTGGTTGAGAGTCTAAAACACCAGAACTACCCAGATGCACTCATGGATATCTACGTAATCCCTAATAACTGTACCGATGATACTGAGGAAGTTGCCAGAGCACATGGCGCTAAGATCATGACCTGTACCTCTGAAGTTAAATCCAAAGGATCCGCCTTATCTCAGTTTTTTAAATACATTTTTTCCCGCCACGATCATTACGATGCTTTCTGCATTTTTGATGCTGATAATCTGGTCGATAAAAATTTCTTTTCTGCTATGAATAATGTACTTTGTTCCGGAGAGAAACTTGCTCAAGGCTATCGAGACAGCAAAAATCCTGATGATTCTTGGATTTCCGGCTGTCAGTCAGTATTCTATTGGACCCTGAACCGGTTTTTAAACCTGGCTCGCTATCGCTTAGGTTTATCTGCAACTTTAAATGGTACAGGTTTTATGGTATCTGCTGAGCTGCTAAAAAAAGAAGGCTTTGAGACTTTTACCCTAACAGAAGATATCGAGTTTACCACCCAGTGCATCCTGAAAGGTTATCGTGTGGCATGGGTACCAGAAGCTAAAACTTTTGACGAGCATCCCCTGCGGTTTGACCAGTCCTGGTCTCAAAGAAAAAGATGGTCCACTGGAACAATTCAATGCTTTGGGCTCTATTCCCAGGATCTGCTCCATACTTTTCTGGAAAAAAGAGACTTTTGTGCCCTGGATATGCTTTTATTTCTAATCGCACCTTTTATCCAGGTGTTGACCAGTATCTATACCATCTCATCCTTTATTATTATGATTATGCTTTATATTTCAACCGGCATCTGGTCTGATGCCCTAAACTTTGCGATTTTATTTTCCCTGACAGGGCTAGTATTCAGCGTAATATTCTCAGTGCTGATCCTGTGGATGGAAGGTAAAAAAGTCAAGGAAATCAACCGTCGTTCAATCTTTTCATTCTGGCTCTATCTGGCCACCTGGATCCCCATTAATGTCCTGTGTTTTATAAAACCTATCGACGTCTGGGAACCCATCGAACACACCAAAAGCATTAAAATATCCCAAATTGCGGAATAATGAAGCCGTGCGAACATAGAAAAGCACCAAGTCAAATTTTCAAGCAATCTTGAATTTGTCTTGGTGCTTTTCTATGTTCATAAGGCGAAGCAAGCGATGAGACCGTAACGCAGTGGAGGTCGAATACGCAGCATAGCGAAGACGGAGCGTGTAGCTTCGCCGCCAAGGTTGAGCATAGCGCAACCGAAGGCACGGCTTCATTATTCCACCATACCTTAATTAGAAATCAACGTAAAAAATCCGAACGAAAAAGGCTCCGTTCGGATTTTAAATAACATCATTAGTTTAATTTGTATTTGCCGGCGGCAGAACGTCCTCTGAGCTTTCCTCGTCAATTAACTTAACTGTAGGTGATTTCCTTTTTTTGTCCATCACCACCAAACCAATACTGACTGCGGTAATCATAAACATAAAGACGGTTAATACATAATAACCGCTGCCCAGATTAAAGCTGACACTGGCTGAGAAAAAAGACGGATCCTTAATCAGAAAATCTACCAGCATCGTTCCCAAACCTCCAAATACACCTTCTATCAGCTGTTTGACATTTGCAAAAATGCTGGTATTAATGGAGTCTGTTAAAGTTTTTAGATACTGATTCGCCGCATTATTGACCCATTTCAGACCAAAACCCAGAACCATAAATAAAATAAACTCTATTCCCGAAATGATCAGTGGAAACCAGGCCGATACATTTTTAACAGCCATAACAAGTAATAAAAGCATATTAATGAAAAAGAGAATAAAGACTAGTTCATTCAAAGTTGTTTTTAATCGATCCAGTTGTTCCATCATCGTGTTTACCGTATCAAAGGCTTCTGAGGCACTGTCCTGCATAGCTTCAAGTGATGATTCAACATTTCTAGCATTTAAAACAATATTATAGGCGCCATTTAACAGATTGTTAATCTGATCCCCGTTGGTAAAGATAGCACTGATGCGGTTTTGAATTTGGGCATCTCCCAGGTAATCCAGGCTGGGATTGTTTAATGCACTGTTGAGCCAATTAAGTTTTTGAAGTTCCGGGAAGGGGGTTCTCATAATGTCAAGGACAGAGACTCCGCGAATCGTTAAATCAGATAGGGGCATATCAAATACTTCCAACTCATCAATAGGGGTCTGAAAGAGAAAATCTTCAAGGCTCACTGTGATAATTGAATTCTCAGAATCCAGCAGAGTGTAATCTTCTTCGTATCCAGATACTTGCAGCTCTACCCCAAAGCTTAAAAAGGGCATGAAAAATCCTGATAACATGAGCAGGA
Source organism: Eubacteriaceae bacterium ES3 (assembly GCA_030586155.1). Classification (NCBI taxonomy): domain Bacteria; kingdom Bacillati; phylum Bacillota; class Clostridia; order Eubacteriales; family Eubacteriaceae; species Eubacteriaceae bacterium ES3. The sequence goes on from CP130741.1 coordinate 3,119,011, forward strand.
TCAGCAATACTCCTGCCGTACGTAAAGGATTAGTTCTGATCCAGCCCGTCAGATTCCGATATAAGGCAATCAGATTGGTTTTAAATTTTTCCATATATTAACCTCTTTCGTTTTTGTATAAAAATACCCCACTATCAATTTGTTAAACATTAATCCTGATTAATTTGAGCTCATTTTCAATTTTTGATTAATATTTTACATTCTATTTAAGTTTTCTTCAATTTTAAAATCTATCATATCTTTTTTATAAAACCATATTCAAGAAGTTAATGGTTCTTTCATTCTGGGGATTGGCAAAAATTTCCTGGGGTGGTCCCTGTTCTACAATATAGCCTTCATCAATAAAAATTACCCGATCGGCCACCTCTCTGGCAAAACCCATTTCATGGGTTACAACAACCATGGTCATTCCTTCCTTAGCCAGCTGCTTCATGACGCTCAAAACCTCACCGACCATTTCCGGGTCCAGCGCCGAAGTGGGCTCGTCAAACAGCATCACATCTGGATTCATAGCCAAGGCTCTGGCGATTGCCACCCGCTGCTGCTGACCACCAGATAATTGCCCCGGATAAGTAGAAGCCTTTTCTTCAAGTCCTACTCGCTTTAATAAACCCATTGCAATCGCATTAGCTTCATCTTTCGATTTCAGTTTTAAGGACACTGGTGCCAGACAAATATTCTCAAGGACAGTCATATGGGGAAAGAGATTAAACTGCTGAAACACCATTCCAATATTTTGCCGAAAGAGATTAATTTTTTCATGGGCTCCGGTAATATCGTTTCCGTCCACCTCCACAGTTCCGCTGGTGGCTTCTTCCAGAGCATTCATGCAACGCAAGAGGGTACTTTTACCGGAACCGGAGGGTCCGATAATGCAAACTACTTCCTGTTCTTTGATTTCCAGGTTAATGTCTTTTAGAACTTCAAGCTCCCCAAATGTCTTTTTAAGATTTTTAATTTTTACTTTTCCCATACGACATCTTCCTTTCTATCTGTTTTGATATTTTCGATAAAATCATAATCACAATAAAATACATAACTCCGACAATCAACCACATTTTAAAGCTCTGATAATTATTGGCAATAATCAGTTTTCCAGTCTGGGTCAATTCGACCACTCCAATAACCGATAGCAAGGATGTATCTTTAAGCGTAATAATACACTGATTAATAAGCGCCGGGGTCATTGTTCTGATCGCCTGTGGCAAAATAACTTTTCTCATTGCCAATCCATAGGGCAGTCCCAGGCTTCGGGCCGCTTCCATCTGGCCCTTGTTGATGGACTCAATTCCGCCTCGAAATATCTCAGCCAGGTAGGCACCGGCATTAAGGCTTAGCGTAATAATTCCCGCCAGGTTTTGGTCCAGTCTGATGCCCAATGCCATTGGTATCCCAAAATAAATAAAAAACGCCTGCACCAGCAGTGGCGTTCCCCGCACAATATCCACATAAACAACAGCAATGGCCCGCAACCATTTTTGCGGTGCTACAGACAGGAGTCCAAAAACCAGGCCGATAATCGCCGCAAATACAAGTGAAATAATTGTAATCTCAACAGTCATTCCCAGACCGCCTAACAGGCGAGACCAGTTCTGGACAATAAGTTCTACTATACTCAACTTTTCCTCCTTAATAAACGGTTGTCCAATAGTCTTGACTCACTCTCGAACCAACACTTTTGGATAACCTAGAGAAATCATCTGCCAGCTGAGCTGACAGATGATTCCAAATAATTCTTCCATTTTTAGATTTAACTACTCCTGAATATAGGTATCCAGAATTTCCTGATACTTTCCGTTTGCCTTTAAATTGGCAAGACCAGCATTGAACATCGCCAGAAGCTCAGCATTTTCGCCTTTTTTAACGGCAAAACCATAAGAGCTGCCACGTTCCATTTCAGTCACAATTTTAAACGGCATTCCATTGACAATAGCATCTCCAACAACCGGATAATCTTCAAACATAGCCACAGAATTACCCGCTTTTACATCTTCATACATATTTGCTGAATCCGGGAAAGAAATAAGCTCAAATCCATACTGGTCCTTAATCGACTCGGCAAAGGCAGACCCTTCAGTCCCGTTTTTCACAGCCACTCTCTGGCCGGCCAGATCTTCATAAGATGTAATGGTATCATTGTCGGCAGAAATTGCCATGACGACACCTGAATCGAAATAAGGATCTGAGAAATCAAAGACTTCTTTACGTTCTTCCTTAATACTCATACCAGCGATCATTCCATCAGACTGGCCGCTAGAAACCTCACCCAAGGCAGCATCGAAACCAACCACTTTCAGCTCATAAGTAAAGCCCTGATCTTCAGCAATAGCAGCCAGCAGATCAATATCAATTCCTACCTGTTCACCATTTTCATTTTGAAATTCAAATGGTTTAAATGTGGTATCTGTGGCGATCACATAAGTATTTTCATCGCTGGCTGACGACGAATCACTTGAGCAGGCCGACAAAGAAACAACCATCATCATGACCATCAGCAAAACACCAATTTTTGTCAATTTTTTCATTCCTTTTTCCTCCAGTTTAAATTTTGTATCCTCTAAGGATACCACTTCCTAATCCAGATAGCAGTATACCACTTTTTCAAAAACCATGCAATAAAAAACTGTTAACCGTTATCATGCCTATTTTTATGCAACTTCCAGCAATAAAAAATCACTTATTTCATCTAAACGCTCTCACAATCTTTTTTATTGCGATTTCTAAACTTTTCTCACCACAAAAAAGTTCGACTTGTGATTTCTTAACCAGGTCACAGGCCGAACTTTTAATATTTTACTGAAAAACGATTAAGCTCTATACTACTTATTCGAAGTCAGAAGGGAAAGCAATTCCCAGCGCAATAGACTTTTCTTTAAGTTCTTCTCTGAAATCCGGGTGAGCAATCGAGATCATAGCCCGTACTCGGTCATTGATACTTTTACCATAAACTTCCGCAACTCCATACTCTGTTACATAAAACATGGCCTCTCCCCGAGGTGTTGTCACAACCGAAGCCGGCGGTAATTCAGTTAAAATGTTAGAAACCAGGTTTCCGTCTTTATCAGTATAAGCTGATCTCATTGCCAGAAAACATACCGAATTTTTTCCGGCGTTTCTTCCTTTATTGGCCCCCTTAACGAAATCAGCCTGTCCGCCAACACTGGCGTACTGCAGTGGTCCAATCGCCTCTGAGCAGGCCTGTCCTGTCACATCAGCCATTAGGCAGCCATTAATACCAACAAAATCATCCTCTTGGGAAACTGCATCAAACGAAATAACATTTTCTGAGGTACCAAAAGTGATCAGATCACTTTCACCTAAAAATTTATACAATCTAGGCATCCCAAATGCTCCTGCTGCTACGATTTCTCGCAGGCAACCTTTTTCTGCCAAATCAACACAGGCATCGGTAACAATTTCTGTGTACACTTTAAGATTTTTCTTTGACGTCATTTCTCCTGCTACTGCATTGGCCAGACCTCCCAAGCCAATCTGCACGGTGGAACCGTCATTGATATATTCCATGATATAGTCAGCAATTTGCTTGTCTACCTCTTCCGGAGCCGAGGGCGGGATTGATGGCAGTTCATGATCACTATGACAGAAATAGTCGAACTCACTGATATGAATGCAGACGTTCTCCACCTCGCCCTTTGCCTTAGGCTGCTCTTTATTGATGACCGCAATTTTTTTATCAAATTTACCAGCTCGCATAATCTGAGGTGTAAAAGTGGTACCCAGAACACCAACATTCACATATCCATTTTCATCCGGTTCACAGACTTCTGTCATGAACACATTGGTTTTATAAATATCTGTTGCCGAATAGGGAACATAAGAATAGGGAATTGGCACATACTCAACCAGATTTGCTTTATGGGCCGCTCTTTCCAGCATGTTAGGGAAATAACTTAATGTTCTGAATGCCTTCCGGTATTTAGGATCCATCAGGTGTTTGGTCGGTTTTAAAAACATATTAGAAAGGTAAGTGACATTTTCCAGTTCTTCATACCGATCTGCAATGGTATCCAAGACCTCATAAGGGATACACATTGTATTGCCTAGCCAGATCACATCTCCCGATTCAATCAGTTTTGAAACGTCCGCTACACTGCGGGTTCTATCCTCAACATATTTATTCCAATTTTCCATTGATTTTTCTCCTTTCCTTTTTACAAGGCACTATCTAATTGTTTTTTTCAGCGCGGCTGATATTAGCCGCGCTTTATTAATCATATAAAAGGCTCTATAATTCTTAATTTGCTACCGAAAGTGACTCATCAGGAATGAGTTTCTTTATAATCTCTGCTACAGCCATAGGACATGGAGAGTCGATCGGCAATTCCAACAAACTTTTCCCTTCTCTATCAAAACTGTTAACCAGCTGATCTTCCGGCAGAGTTGCAAAAATTTCCAAGCCGGTTTTTTTAATAAAAGCATTGGCTGCCTGATCATCTTTAACCCGATTAAGCACCAGGCCGGCTTCCGCGACCTTGATTCCATCTTCCTGATCTCTTGCCACTTCAATAATCCCAGCTGCCGTTTCCAGACTTCTTTTTGACATATCCGCAACGACTAGAAGCATATCAATACTTTCCATAACCCGGCGATTGATCTGCTCCGGACCAGCCTCACCGTCAATAATGACAAAATCATAATCTCCAGCCAGGGAGTCAATCCCATATCGAAGCAGGGCATTGACCGCACAGAAACATCCTGGTTCTTCAGGTCTTCCCATTACAAGCAAGTCATATCCATCAGCATGGGTTAAGATTCTGCGCATCATTTCTTTAGTCGGGCTTTCATTTAATTCATTTCGAAGCTGATCGGTCCCCAATATCCCTTTTCTGATATTGCTGACAGTATCTTTAATTTCCAGATCAAGGGTATAGGGAAGACTCATGGCTGAGTCAGCATCAATCGCCAGGACTCTGCCCGGAAACCGTTCTGACAAAAGACGAATTAAGGTCGTTGCCACAACTGTTTTGCCGGTTCCTCCTTTTCCCGTAATTGCGATGGATTTGGTTGCTTTCATAGGAATTTCTCACTTTCTATTTGCGTTTTTTTATTTCAATCAGTAATTCTTTTATGCCTGGGGGGCTGCTTTTTTCTCTTCTCTCGGAATTGGTTCAGCACCAACGATAGTTTCCATATATTCACCGATAGCTACTTTGACTTCGTCAATACTCTTATATCTCAGGTCAATAGCATCCAAATCGACGTTTAAAGTAGGTATGCCAAATTTATCCTGAATCATATCGGTAACAATTTTAGCTGCAGCAAAAGTATGTTTACAACCAACATGGCCGATAAACATTGAAACATTGACATCATAGTCAGCCATGATCCCTTCAACAAGATCCACATAATGTGCTGCCGGACCTGAAGCTCCGTGAATCATTGGAACTTCAAGGGCTTTTTTAGCCATAATGTATCGGGCATGCTCCGGACTGTAGTCACCGTCAAACAAGATTCCCTTCTGATAGCCAAATCCGTCCATAACCATTACCGCACCGTAAGTCTTTTCCATCCAATCCAAAAGACCAGCATTTGCCCATACGATATTCTGCAGCCAGGACACTCGATATTTTTCTTCTTTAACGGCGCCAATACCTTTTTCAGCCAGCATAGTTCCCAGTTTGTACTGAGCCTGCATATATTTAAGCATAGCCGGATGACCTGCCATACAGGCGACCATTTCATTAAGTACCAGCAATCGGCCTGGTAATGGACATGGCTTCAATTTTCTCAGATCAGCAATTTTCTCTAAGAGATCATTGGTTTCATCAGAAATTTTTGCTACTTCCGCGAATTTATCCCAATCCATCTTTTTACCAGTAACATCTTCCATAAATTTAATAAAATCTTTGTACTGATCGGCCAGATAATTATATCCGCGATCATCACGTCTAAACGGTACATCCAGTCGGAAAGATGGAACGCCAAATATTTTATCGATAGCTGGATGACAGACTCGGGCAGAATCGCATGGAACTGTACAGTAAACATATCCATCCGGTACCACACCATATTCCCCACGCAGGGCAATTCCTAACTCTACCTTATCCAAACCGCATACTGTTGGCGGAACATGTTTCTCTGCTTCGTCGATATAGACAGACACCGCTTCCACATTGCTGGCCAGACGGGTTGGCATCATATCCAGAAAGAAAGGAACTGCATCAAAGGCATAAATAAATTCGATCGGGGCCGGACCTCCGAAGAAGATTACTTTTTTCCCGTTCTTATGGGCATCTCTTACGTCTTCCCAATAGGCTTTCTGGACATCAAACATCCATAAACTTTTAGGATCTTTTTTCGACATATAATTGATAATACTGTCTACCTGCTCGCAGGTGCTGGAAATTAAATTCATTGGTTCACTCATCTTTCTATACCTCCTGTTCAATCATCTCAATAAATGCTTCAGCACGAATTGCCAGCTGGCCTTCATTCGCCATCAGCTGTTCACGTTCAACCGTTAACATCGGAATACCGGCAGCTTTGATCTTGTCGTTAAAGTAGACACCTTCACCACCCCAGCATTCACAATTTTGCATTTTTTCATAAATAATTCCATCTATCTTATATTCTTGTGCCATATTTAAAATGAAGTCATACAGTTCATCATGAAGATCAATCATTCTTGGACATACCGGACGCTTCAGGTAAGAGTTGGCGATTGACATTAAGATATCATCACCTTCTACAACAACCGGCTCCCATAAATATCGACTTCCAAAGCAAAGGGCATCAGTCACGACCAATCCGCCTTTTTCTTCGATTACTTCCATATATCTTGGTTCATCTAAAGCACTTCCGATCATCATGGTTCTGATTCTGTAATCTTTAATCGGCTCCCGTTTTTTTGCCTCATCGAGGAATCCTCTCAGCAATTCATTAAATTCTTCCTTTGGCATTGATGTTGAAGCAAGAATGATCTTCAGTGTTTCAGTCCCGCTGACAACAGGATACTGCTCTTTTCTCAGCGCATACAGCTCCTTGATCAAAGCACGAGTCTCGTTGTAAAGGTCAATAGAAGCAAGTAATTTTTCATCAGTAATGGTGACTCCAGCAAATTCTTCCAGACCCTTTATGATATCCTTCAGTTCGTTTTTGTAATACTCCACGCTGATATCTTTAGTGATTCTTGGCGCTGCCAGCTCGTGATAGTAACGGTTGTCAGTTTTTTGATCAATATGAGACCAGTTATCTAAGATTCTTCCGGCCATCAGACATCCGTCTGATGAAATAACACCATCCAGCTCATAAGTCCCGTCAATTAAATGCTGGAGACAGGATTTGGCAAAACTGCAGCTGAAAGAGGTCATCCATGTTTCAGCTTCACTGCTGTCTTTACATCCCGTTGCCCGAATTCGTACCGGCAGCATACCAGCCGCATGAATAATTTCCTCCGGAACATGGCAGCAAACAGTACCAATAGCTTTTTTACCGGCAGCTCGCCATTCTTTTAAAGAATCGCTGCCGACGTTTGTATCAAATAACTTATCAAAATTCATTGTTTCCTCCTGAATTCTCACTTTTTAATGGTTTATATTTTTATTTTCTAAACAATATTTAGCCTGAATTATTCATCCAGATACAATTAACGGCACATTGTGCCGCATAGATACAGTGTTTTTGATTATTTTTGCTTTTCACTAAATAAGTGAAGCTAAGACAATAGAAAAAGAGCTCCAACTTTGTTAAAATTTAAGTGACCAAACCAAAACCAAACAAAGGAGAAACTCTTCATATGTCTAGTTTAGATGCACTTCAGTTAGAAAGCAATAAAAAAATCAAAATAAATTTCGATGGCGGTGATTTATCCTCTGATTCCGGACTGATTCTGATCAAAGAATTTGCTCATAAATTCAGTTTCCATAAACATGTCAGCAACTTCAAAACTGATGAGAAGACCAGTCGTCAGCATAAGGATGATCAAAACCTGTGCCAAATGGTATATCAGATCATTGCTGGTTACTTTGAAGATGACGATGCTGATGAATTGACAAATGAACCTGTCTTTACAAACATTCTGGGTAAAAAAGCACTGGCTTCTCAACCGACTCTGTCAAGATTCTGGAACCGGATGGATGATAAAACGCTGCCAAAATTTGATGCCATCATTAAAGCAATGCGGACATCTGCTTATAAAATAAAACGTCCAAAACAGGTATTGCTGGATTTGGACTCCACCCTATTGAATACCTATGGAAAACAGGAAGGTGAAGGTTTCAACTATCATTACAGGGTACATGGTTATCATCCATTACTTTGTTACGACGGATTAACCGGTGATCTGCTGAAAGCAGATCTCCGTGATGGAACGGACTACAGTTCCACTGGGGTTGTTGATTTTATGCAACCTCTACTTGATGAATATTTCACGGAGTATCCCGACATAGAGCTGTATTTACGTGGTGACAGCGGGTTTATTTGTACAAGCAATGCGAAACCAATGGTGTGTCTTATGCGATCCGTTTAAAAGCGAACAGTGTTTTAAATGACAAAGCGAAACATCTTGATCATGAAATATTTGAAGCGATGAAAGAAGATATGTCCCAGTATATTGTCCGCTATGATGAGTTTTATTACAAAGCAGGCAAGTGGGAGTACCCGCGCAGGGTAGTTGTTAAAGTGGAGAAACCTTGCAATCAGTTCACCATTCAGCATTCCTTCATTGTAACCAATATGGACTTGAAACCTGAAGAAATCCTAAGATACTATCGTAACCGAGGCACTATGGAGAATTTCATCAAAGAAAGCAAGTCCGGATTTGGCTTCGCTTCTACCGGAAGTAAATCCAAAGTAGTCAATGCCAACCGACTGCAACTGCATGTGTTGGCTTATAATCTGTTTAATTGTTTCAGACGATTGGTTCTGCCGAAGAGCATGAAAAAGATGCAGATCGATACCATTCGTTTAAAGCTGCTAAAAATTGCTTCGAAAATCGTAAAAGCAGCAAGCTATATTTATTTCAAGCTATGTAGCAGTTGTCCCTACAAAGATGAATTTTATAAAACTTTAGAAAATATCAGACAACTTCCGCAGCTGGAATAACAGTAACTGATGATCTTTGGCAACTTAAAATCTTGAAAATAACATCTACGGGATTCGTCTACCCTTTTTGGGTTGAAATTCAACCGTCTGTGTATTTAATCCTTGAAAAAGATGTTGTTTCTCGATTTTAAGATTGCTCATTGCTGGATGAATAATTCAGGTTTAGTATTAAACTTTCAAGCCTGCTTTAAAAATTTCTCAGCAGCAGCATTTTTCTTCTGGACCAAATCTCTGGCAATCAGGGCCGCCCCCATGGCACCAGCTATCTGGGTGTCCATCGTTGGTGTCATAACCTTCATTCCCAGCATCTTTTCGATTCTTCTGGTTACACCAATATTTTTGGCAATTCCGCCGGTGATGGCAAAACCTGGCTCCAGTCCATTTCGTTCCAACAGCCGTACAACCCGCAAGGCCATGGCATGGCAATAGGCCGCTAATACTTTTTCCTTGCTCCAGCCGGCTCTCATCAGATTAGCGGCTTCTGTCTTCGCAAAGACAACACAGATAGATGAAACCGGTTCGGGTTCTTCATCAATCTCGAATGAAGCCTGACCAATCTCCTCCACCGGTATGGCCAGCAAATCGGCAATAACTTCCATTCCCCGGCCTGTTCCGGCCGCACACTTATCATTCATAATGAATGAAGTAACCTTACCCCTTTCATCACAGTGAATAGCTTTACAGTCCTGACCACCCATATCCAGAATAGTCCGGACGGTATCGCCATAAATATAATTGGCTCCCCGGGCATGACAGGTGATTTCTGTCACCGTCTGGTCAGCAAAAGGTACATTTACCCTGCCGTAGCCGGTGCCCACTGTAAATTGCAAATCATCCAGGGTAATCCCAGTATCCTTGATAGCCCATCTGATGGCGTTGACTGCCGAATCCGGGCTGTTATTTCCGGTTCTCATACTGGCATAGGCAAAAGGTTTTCCATCAGCCACAATGACAGTCTGGGTACTGGTCGAACCGATATCAACACCAGCGGTTAACAGACTGCCTTTCCATTCACGGATTTCAGGATTCTGCCATCTGTTTTCCGCCCATCTCCAATAATCAATTTTTTTCGTATCTTTCATATCTTCTGACCTCCTCAGATCATCCTTCAGCGATCAGAGCTGCGCCAATCGAGCTGATATAATCCGTATCAGGGCAAGTGACCAGGCTTCTTTCAAGCTCTTCTTCCATACAGGCGACCAGACCTTCATTGTGGCCGGGACCACCAATAAACATGACGTTTTCCGGCAGGCCTACTCTCCTGATCAGCGAAGCGATCCGGGTGACAACCCCCATATGAACGCCATAGGCGATATCTTCAACCGTTTCTCTATTATGGACTAGAGAAATCACTTCCGACTCAGCAAAAACGACACACTGAGCATTGGTTGTCAGCTTCTTTTTATGCCGCTTTGAGTAATCTCCCATCTCATCCACAGATATCTGCAAGGCTCGGGCCATGGCTTCGACAAACATTCCGGCACCAGAAGCGCATTTATCATTTGTCTCATACTTCTCAATCGTACCGTTATCTCTAAGCTTGATTACCCGACAGCCTTCAGCCCCCATATCAATGATCATCTGAGCGGTTTCGCTAAAAAAGCGACCACCTCTAGCTGCAGACTGAACCTCGTTGCTAAGTTTTCCTGAACGAGACAGCAATGTTCTGCCTGCCCCAGTGACGCCAACCGCTTCCACCTGCGATTCTTTTATCTTTGAGCCTTCAAGCAATGCCTCAAAAACTGCTTCACCGGCCAAATTGTTATCAAAAGCCGTCGACACGCTAGCCTTAGCAATCACTTGGCCATCTTTTAGCAAAACACCTTTAGTGTTCTGATTCCCGCAATCGATTCCAATACTTATCATCATATTCTCCTTTCCGAAGATATCTTTCTTCAATTTTTATTCCTCGGCATTTCCATATTCCTGTTTAATTAATTTCAAGTCCCTCTTGCCAACCTGATTTTTAGGAATTTGGTCAACAAAAGTAATATACTTGGGAATTTTTATACTTGATAATTCAATCTTGATATGATCAATTATCTCTTTACGACTGGCATGACTTCCCTGCTTCAGTTTAATCAGGGCACGCCCTACTTCCCCCCACCGCTCATCAGCTACGCCAATTACACAAGAATCCTCAACGCACTCATGATTGTTGATGACTTCTTCAATCTCCTGGGGGAAGATATTTTCACCACCGCAGATAAACATATTTTTAGTCCGGCCGCAGATGTAAATGAATCCATCCTCATCACAGTATCCCACATCTCCGGAACGAACCCAGCCGTCGACCATAATGGCCCTGGTTTCTTTTTCATTATTCCAATAGCCCGAAAATACCAGATCACCCTTCCAGACCAGCTCTCCCTTTTCTCCCTGTTTTGCATCTAAACCATCTTCCTTGATAATCCGAAGATTATTATAGGGCATCGGTTTGCCGGCAGCCCTCCATTTTTCCCTAATCTCGGTAATGGTCATCTGGTTTACCGGCGGGCAGAGATTGTTTGGACCAATCTCCGTCATCCCATAGGCATTGACCAGTTTAATCCCCCGACTCAGGTATCTATCGAGTACCTGATAAGAAATCGGTGCTGCTCCGCTCAACATAAATCGATAACATGAAAAATCGGTCGTATCAAATTGTGAGTCGGCCGCCAGCGATTTATAAATGGTTTCCACTGCCATCGCCACGGTCGGCCGCTCCTCTTGAATGATTTTATAAGCTTTCCTGACATCATACCGCTCTGTTAAAATAATTCGTCCGCCTACTAAAAGAAGTGAAAGCGCAACAACATTCCAGGCCGCAGTATGAAAAAAGGGAAGAAATACGTAGGCAGAGTCTTTTTCTGTCAAAGAAAGTAATGAAATCTCACTCTCCGCATTACGAATGATAGATCGATAGGAAAGCATTGCCGCTTTTGGTTGACCAGTGGTTCCGCCGGTATGAATCATCATCTGAATGTCTTCTTTTTGACAGTTAACCGGTGGAAAAGGCCGTTCAGCCCCCTTTTTTAAAATGTCACCATAGGCGATCACATCGCTATCTGATAACAAGATGGAGTCCAAATCAATATAAGTTCGCTTTTTGCCTCTTTCATCTTTTCTTATAAGATTAACTGTCTTTGTCAGTTTTTCAGAATAGAAAATAACTCTGGGATCTTCACTTTCAATCATGTTCTGAAGTTCCTCAACACGTAGAAGACAGTTATAGCTGGTAAGGATAATTCCCGTTTTGCAGGCTGCAAAAAAGACATCAATATAGCCTATCGAATTATTGGCACAGAGCCCGACACGGTCACCTTTTTTCAGTCCAAGCGTTTCTGTCAGAAACCATGCCAGACAATCTGAGCGTCTAGCAAGATCCTGATACGAATATCTTTTTCCGCTCTCATAGTCATACACTGCTTCCTGCTCTTTTTCTGTAAAAGTCTGCAGACGATTCAGACATGAAAAAGCTGTTGAATCCATTGTCATATTCTCTCCTCTCTTCTATCTTATATAGCTGATGTCATTCAGTTCTTAAAGTCTCTCAAAGATAGCAGCAGCACCCATACCGCCGCCAATACACATACTGACCAGTCCGTAACGGACTTGTCGACGCTCCATTTCTTCCAGCAGTTTTGCTGTCAGGAATGAACCGGTACATCCCAGCGGATGCCCCAAAGCAATAGCACCACCATTGACATTGACGATCTCCGGATTTAAATCCAGTTCTCTGATACAGGCAATAGACTGTGAAGCAAAAGCCTCATTAAGCTCGATCAGACCGATATCAGATAATGACAGGCCTGCTCGTTTGAGCACTTTCGGAATCGCTTCAATCGGACCGATACCCATGTAAGCCGGATCAACACCCGCTACATCAAAACCGACAAATCTTGCCTGTGGCGCTAAATTTAATGCTTTGGCCTTTTCAGCTGACATCATCACAACACCAGCGGCACCATCACTCATCTGAGAGGCATTACCAGGAGTTACTGTTCCACCTTTTTTGAATACCGTCGGTAGTCTGGTCAGAGCTTCCATGGTAATATTGGCGCGTACACCTTCATCTTTTACAAAAGGAACCAGCTTAGAATAGGGATTACCCTGTTCATCCACAGCCAGACGAACTGAATCAACCGGAATAATCTGTTTCTCAAACTTGTTTTCTGCTTGTGCCTTTGCAGCTTTCAGATGACTTTCCATAGCAAACTCATCCTGCATCTGACGTGTAATCCCATATTTAACTGCAACGTTTTCAGCAGTGATTCCCATGGCAACATGGGGATCCGGCCAGTTATCCATAAAATGGGGATTGGGTATCAACAGATTTCCGCCCATCGGCACTTTACTCATAGATTCCATCCCGCCGGCCATAATTGCATCAGCCTGACCAGCCATAATGGCATTACCCGCCATGGCGATCGACTGCAGCCCTGACGAACAGAAACGATTAACGGTCTGTCCGGCAACACTGATCGGCAAACCCGCTCGTAAACCTACTGTTCGGGCTACATTTAATCCCTGTTCCGCTTCCGGAAAGGCACAGCCCAATATAAAATCATCCAATTGTTCCAGTGGCAATCCCGGAACTTTATCTATAATCCCCCGGATCACCTGAGCCGCAAGTTCATCCGGTCTTGTATCTTTTAATGCGCCTTTTGGGGCCTTTCCCACAGCGCTTCGCCCGTAAGCGACAATTACTGCATCTTTCATCCTTATCCTCCCTTAGTTTCTCAGCGGTTTTCCGGTTGTCAGCATATGGGCAATACGTTGGCGGGTTTTTTCTTCGCCACACAGAGACAGGAATGCTTCTCGCTCAAGTCCCATCAGATACTGCTCATTGACCTTGCTTCCGGTTGGTAAATTTCCACCGGTTAGAATATGCGCTATTTTGGTAGCGATCAGATGATCATGGCCAGAGATAAATCCGCCCTTTTCCATCATTTCAAGATCATACTGAATGGAAGTTTTTCCAAAGTCTCCCAACACTCGGATTTCTTTGGCAACCGGCGGACGATATCCCCGATCAACCAAATCCAGAACGGTTTTTTTAGCCGATGAAACCAGTAGGTCCTTATTCATCACAACCCAAGTGTCTTTTCTTAAAAACCCTTTGTCAACTGCATCAAAACCGCTGGTGGACACGGTTGCCATGGCAATGGTCTTCCACACGCTTTTGATTCCATTGAGCATTGAGAGGTTAGAAGAATCTGCACATCTTTCCACCGCCCGGTAAAGAAGTTCTGTACATCCGCCACCGGCCGGCACCAGACCAACGCCCGCTTCAACAAGTCCCATATAGGTTTCGCAATGAGGGGTAACTGCAGCTGTATGCATACAAACTTCTGCGCCACCGCCCATGGTCATTCCAAATGGCACTGCAACAACTGGTCGTCTGGCATATTTAAGAGCCATCACTGCCGTCTGCAGGTTTAGAATCTCTTTTTCCAGGCCGTTCCAGTCGCCTTTTTCCGCTAATGCAGCTATTGTCGACAGATCTGCACCCCCGCAGAAAAAGCTGCCTTCGTTACCAATAACAAGGCCTTTCCAGTCATTACCTTCAAGAAGTGACGCGCCATGGTTGATCATCTCAATCGTTTCCGGATTAAGGGCATTTCCTCTTCCAGTAAACTCCAGAGCCAGAACGCCATCTCCCAGGTCCTTGAGAGCTGCCGAACCATTTTTCTCAACCAGCTGAGAACCAGCGACAGTCAAATAGCTGCCGGCCTCTTCCTGAGCGCTGTAGAAAGTATTCTCGCCGGCTTCCAGTCGTTTTTCGATCCATTCAGGAATCGAATCACCCTCTTCCTTCATTTTGGCAACTGATCGTTCAAGACCGATTTTATCCCAAATCCCGAATGGTCCCAATTCCCAGTTAAATCCGGCAACCAAAGCCTTATCGATCATCTTATAATCATCAGAAATGGTTGGCGCTAATTTAGCCGCATATAGAAGGGTCTTCTTAATTACGTCCCAGATAAATTTATTTTCTTTTTCCGTGCCATAAGCCATATTTTCATATTTGTTTGCCGATTTAAGTGCTACTTTAATCGAATCGAACTTTTCAGACGCCATCAGCTCGTAGCTTTTAGTTTCCTGGTTATAGACCTTATAGACCTTTTGACCTTCAACGATTTCTTTTTTATAAAAACCCTGTTTGGTTTTGTTGCCAAGAGCACCATTTGCAACTAAATCAAGAACAAATGCCGGTACACTGTATTGGACTTTTTCCTCTTCATCAGTAGTGCTTTTCAGAACATTATCGGCAACATTGCACATAACATCCAAACCAACCATATCAGCCAGTTTAAAACTCCCACTTTTAGGTCTTCCGATAACCGGTCCACTCAAAGTGTCGACAGTCGGAATATTAAGTTCATACTTATCCATCAACTGCATACAGACAATTGACGCATAAACACCAATTCTGTTACCAATGAAATTAGGGGTATCCTTAGCATAAACCACTACCTTGCCAAGGTCGCGAGATGCAATCTTATCCATCAGTTCAACAATTTCAGGCAAGGTATCAGCCGTTGGGATCATTTCAAATAATCTCATGTATCGTGGTGGATTAAAGAAGTGTGTTCCTAAGAAATGTTGACGGAATTCAAGAGGCATATCCTCGGCAATAGCGGTGATCGATACCCCTGAGGTATTACTGGATACAATCGAACCTTCTTTTTGATGTTCATGAATCATCTTCATGACAGTCTTTTTAATCTCCAGTTTTTCCATGACCACTTCAATAATCCAGTCACATTCTGAAAGCATATCTAAATTATCTGTCAAATTTCCAACTTTGATATTATTAAGGTGCTCTTTAGAAAAAAGCATTCCCGATTTTGGATTCTTAATATTATCAAAACCCGCCTGAGACAAACGATTTCTGAATATCGGGCTCTCTTCTGTCACACCTTTTTTAATTTCTTTTTCATTCAGTTCTCGTGGCACAATATCCAACAATGCCACCTGCATACCGGCTCCAGCAAGAAGTGCAGCAATTCCACTGCCCATTACGCCCGCACCGATAACAGCTGCACGATTGATAACTCGATTCATCGTCTTCACTCCTATCCTATGCTTCATATTCAGGTTTTCTCTTTTCGACGAACGCACAAACACCTTCTTTAAAGTCGTCTGTATCGCCGCAAAGCACCTGTGATTTAACTTCTTCCTCTATATATGACTCGAAGTCACTGAATTCATTAATATACATCAATCGTTTCATTTCTGCATAAGAGGCTCGAGGTCCTTTGGCAAATTTCGCGGCTGTTGCCATTGTGACTTTTTCCAAATCCTCAGCTGCAACCACATTTGCAACAAAACCCAGGCTTTTTGCCTCTTCCGCCAGTACTGGTCGGCCAGTCATCGATAATTCCAGGGCTTTGTTTACTCCTACCGCTCTGGTCAGCAGATACAGACCGCCAGCATCTGGGATTAGTCCAATATTAACAAAGGCCTGCATAAAAGTAGCATTATCAGCAGCAATCAGATAGTCACAAGCCAGGGCAACGTTAAATCCGGCACCAGCAACTGCACCAGCAACTGCACCAATTACCGGTTTAGACAATTTCTTGATGGCAACTGAAACCTGGGCCATTTTGGCAATTGCACCGGTAAAATTAAGTTGTCCGCTTTTAATCCCCTTATACATCGCACCGATATCGCCTCCTGCACTGAAAGCTTTTCCTGTACTGGTCAGTACTACCACTTTCACAGCCGAATCCTCCTCGCATACTTTCAGGGCCCCAACCAATTCATCAATCAGTTCCTCATCAAATGCATTCAGGTTTTTCGGGCTATCCATATAAATTGTTGATACTCCATTTTCTGAAGTCAATTTTAGCTTTTGAAATTCCATCTCTCTTTTCCTTTCTACGATTGTTATTAAGTATCTTATTTACTTTGTAACAATGATAATCGCAAAGACCGTGCCAAAATTGTAATTTCATCGATATTTTGAATATATCTTTCAAATTTATCGCAAAACGCATTGATTTTATTTAATTTATTAGCATTTTCCTTTTGCTTCTGTCTCAAATTCCCACGTCTAATCATACAGCCAAACACAACTGTGCTATATTTGTATCATTTGTGCAAATATTGTTCCATATTTGTGCCATTCAAGAATAATAAAAAAAACCCTTTTACTAAAGGGTTTCCGACCTAATTTTATGCAGTTGTTATCAAACTGTGCCATAATTGTGTCATCGATGGTTCACTTAATAAGCTCATACTCTCGTAGTCGTCTATAAAATGTACTGCGAGACATCCCGATAGCATCAGCCGCTTTACTGCGATTGCCTCTGTTTGCTTCAAGGGCTTCGATAATCCTCAGTTTTTCTGGCTGATATCCACTTGTCGGTACACTATCACTATCTTCATTCTCGAAATTCAAAAAACGAATAATCTGATCTGCATTGATTACGTCACTATTTTGCGTACTGATAATTCCTTCCAGCAGATTTCTCAGCTCTCTAATATTACCAGGCCACTGATATTCCTGAAGAAAAACAATAGCGTCATTAGTCAGATTAATTGGCAGCCTTCCCTGACGTTGACAAATATTTTTACTCAGCTGCTGTGCCAGCAAAACTACATCAGCACCCCTTTGACGTAATGGCGGAATGGTAATTCGCACCACACCCAGACGATAAAATAAATCCTCACGAAATAGCCCTTTCTTTATTTTTTCCTGCAGATTCTTATTGGTAGCAGCAATAATTCGAACGTTTACATCAATCATTTTCGATCCACCTACCCTCATAATACTCCGTTCTTCCAATGTACGAAGCAGAACCGCCTGAAGATCAAGGGGCATATCTCCAATTTCATCAAGAAATAGTGTTCCGTTGTTGGCCAACTCAAATTTGCCCAGACTGCCGCCTCGCCTGGCGCCGGTAAAAGCCCCCTCTTCATAGCCAAACAGTTCGCTGGCAATCAAATCTCTGGAAAAAGAAGCACAGTTGATTGCGACAAAAGGCCCCTTCCGGCGATAACTTTGATTATGAATGGCCTGGCTCAGGACATCCTTCCCTGTTCCGCTTTCTCCCAGCAGCAGGATATTACTATTGGATTCCGCTGCTCTTTGAGCCATCTCAACGGTTTCGAGAAACCCCTTATCCTGACCGATTACAGTCTGAAAGGTATATCTGGCTACACTTCCAGTCTGCTTTGAGGCAAGCTTCTGAATTCTCCCCAGTGAACTGAACACTACAACCATAGCGTCAGTGTGAATATCCGGGGCAATATATTTCGATGTACTGATACAGGCTTCAGCGATTTTCCCGCGACAGGAAAATGATACAATCCTGTCGCTGATATGCTTTCTCCCCTGGATAATAGACCAAAATTCTTTGTTGGCAGGCAGCGGATCTACCAAATGCTCAAGTTTTGCATAATGATACTGATAGGGGTCATAGGAGAGTTTGAGCATGGTAAAGATTTCTTTGCTGACTGTCATAATCCGTTCCTCTTTACCCGATTGGTCGATGGTCATGAAACCCATTCCTTCCGTTCCATCTGTAAAGTGCTCCATCATATCAAACCAGTGGAAATTGAGTTCAATCCCTTTGGAGACAGCTATCAGCAAACTGGTATAAATAGGTGAAGCATATTTATCTTCACATAAGAGCGCCAAACCGCCAAAAACCATCCCGTCTGCAGCTTTGATCGGCGAAAAATACCACATACTATCAAGGGTAAAACGTGCGTAACACTGCTCCCCTGAAAGAACAGAAACTCCATTTTGCCGCATCCCATTCGAGAATACATTGGGTCCAATTTCCGCCTGACTCCACCGGGTCCAGCGTTCAATCCCTATGCCTTTAATCCAACTTTCTATCTTTTCATTGGCATAAATCTTTACCAGAACACCATCAACCCCAAACATCAGTGCACAATAATTTTCATCGCCCTTGTCACTAATCGCCAGGGCAGTGGCCATCGTTTCAGCGTAAACCAGTAATTCGTTAGTTTTTTTTCTGGCTTTTTTTTGTTCCTCCAAAGATATTTTTGCCGGCCGCACATCATAAGGATCCAGGCCTTGGCTAACGGCATCTTCCCAGTCCTGCTGTAAATCCGGAGGTAAACTTTTTCGGGCTTCACTCGATGCATGAAGCTGTTTCCATATAATCATATTTTTTTCTTCCATATCCTGCCCTTCCGATAAAAAAACACCAGACCGGTTTTAACGAATACTTTCCAGTCTGGTGTCAAACTATTGTTTTATTTCTCTAGAACTATAAAATTATTTTACCCGTTTAAGATAACGCTGAATCGTCTCGTAATCCTCTTCAGCTACAATATACTCAGAATCCTGATTTTCCATTATCAGTTCTTCCGGTCGTATCTCGATTTTTTCCGGTGCCCGACGACCTTTAGTCTCAACCATCAGGATCTCTTTCTGATCCAATCGGTTTTTACGTTGATTAAGTCCTGCTTCGATCATATCCAAATCATCAATACGCTTGTTGATTACCTTCGATAAGCTGATCAGATCATCAAGCACTTCATCAACGACAAACTGTTTGTCAATAATCGCTTTTAATTTTTCCCTGATCAGGTTGCCCGCCGCAATAATTTTTTCGTCGCCAGCAATTGGCTGATAACTTTCTATTTCTTTCTGAAAAACACCGACTGCATTCTGCAGATAATGTGTCTCCTCCATCGACTGTTCAATTTCAGTAAAAAGATTACTTAATCTTTTTTCAATCGATGAAAAATCACCCTGATCATCAGTATTAAAATCAATTCCCGCTTTAATTTGGGCGACTTCTTTTGGTATTTCTTTAGTTTTAAAGGATGGTTCAAAAACCGGACTGGTCATCTCACGGTCAACAGACATTTTAGGGATTTCCGCTGTCATTGCCGGACGAATCGCCGGTCTTTCAGCAGTTTTTTCTTTTTCCTTGGGCATTTCCCAGATGGAATCGACAATCTCTTTAGGGGATTTCTGCTCGAAAATTTCTTTTGCCGATGATTTCTCCAGCTGATCCTGTATTCTTTCTTTAGGTAATATCGCCGTTTGTTTTTTAAATAAATCGGACTCTTCAAAGTCCAGCCGATTCGGCTGATTCAATGATGATTCTTTTTCAGCAAATAAAGACTGTTCTTTCTCTTTACCCAGATTTCTTTTAATATCCTTTAAAAACTCTCCGGTTTCATATCGTTTTTCGGCTTCAATATAATTGGTATGCATTGGATTTTGAGCCGCCGGTCGCATCACTTCTTCCCGTCGAGTTTCGCTGCGGGTATTATTTCTAGCACTATTTTCAATTAATGAGTTAAAAATACTATCATAATCAGCTTCCTCGTCATCTGTCGATGAAAGCCAGTTTTTTCGCGTATCGGTATTATTTCTATTTGCTGTTTTTTTCCGTTTTACCGGTTTTTCAGGAATTTCCAGTTGTTGCGCTTTTTCCGTCACCCCATCTTTACCAATGAGAAGCCACCATAATAAATGAGAAACGGTAATCATCAGAAAATCAACTAATGCCAGTCCCATGAAAAAATAGAAGGGCACTTCCGGAATCAGAAAAAGGCAAAGCCCAAATATTATTCCGTTTCCGACTGTAACTACCAAACCTCCGAAAAATGGTATATTTTTTAAAAACGGACTCCGGTTCAAATCATATAGTGATAAAATCACCAACTTGATCCCTATAAATAAGCCCATTAAGATGATAAATGCATCTGCATGAGGCAATGTCTGAATAATCTGGTATCCCAGTAGATACCCGTATCCTGCAATCGCTAATCCAAACAGATCAAAGATCAGCAATCCCCAACATTTTCCAATACTCAATCTCATTCATCTACTCCTTGTTGCCAAATTTTTCAGGAGTTTTTTGCATTTCTCCAAAATCAAGGCTGTTCCCTTTTTTTTGAGTGTCTAATTCCAGTGAAGCATCAAGCGCCTCTGTATTCCAATACATAGCTTCGATTTCCTGAAGTTTCTGATATTCTCGATTCAAGGTTTCTTCCTTACGGTTCACCTCTTCATGTCGTTGTTTCAAAATTTTAAGTGCCGTTCCCAGTGAATCCAGCATTTCCTGAACCATTTTTTCCCGCTGTTCTATATTAGATAGTTGCCGATTTAGATCTTCTGCTTCATAGGATGATCTTTTTTCAGTCTGCTCCAGAAAACGTTCTTCTTCCTGTCTGATATCTTTAAATACCCGTTCAAAGTTATCCTGCCTTTTTACCAGCACTTCGTCTTCTTTGCGATGCTGACTGGAATCCGAACCCTCATTCTGGGTAGCCTTAACAATCAAAGATTTTAACTCTTCATCTTTTTGGAGTATTAGTTTCTCAAGCTTATCTATTCGGTTTTCCACGTATTCAAAATACTCGTTTTTATTGCCAGACTCCTGATCATTAGGCATCTGATTCACCTCTATTCCTATACTTCTACCTATTATATCAAATAATTCGTAAAAAGCATATACAAATTCGTCACATGAAGAAAATGTACCAACTATAGATTAAACCATAAAAATATAAATTAATCAAGGTCAGCCTTCATTTTCAAAAGATTGTTACATTCACGTAGTCTTCTGTTTGAAATTTGAATTTAAAGCAACTCTTTTTGTCGTTCCAGAAAACGCTCAGCCTGACTAAAAATATCCTTAATTGATTCATCATCCTCATATTTTGTACCAAACCCAAAGCTGACCGACATTTTAATAGATTTAATCTTAACTTCTTCCAGCATTCTACGAATTCGCTCAATGGCCCGTTCAACCCTGGCTCCTTCAGTTTTAGGCATTATAATTACAAACTGTGTTTCGCTGTAACGAGCTACCACATCATCGCCGCGACAGCCATTATCCAGAATATAGGCAGCCTTTTTAATAAAATCATCCCCAACAGCATGACCGAAACGGCTTTTTACCTCGAATAAGCCATTGACTTCAACCAGAATAATGGAAAGTGGATATTGATTTGAATTATCAAGTCTCCTGATTTCCGATTCATAGAATTTTTTGTTGTAAATGCCGGTAAGCTGATCCCTGAAACTAATAGATTCAGTCTTATCACTTTCTGAACCTTCTGCCAGCATCCGTTTTAAAGCTTCTCTTTTTTCAGATACATCCTGAATAAAGCAGATTACGCCAATAACCTGCTTGCTTTTATCTCTGATAGGCGCCCAGTAATTCTTTCCTAATACATAGGTTTCACCCTTATCTTTATATTCTTCAACAGAAACAAACTGTTCACCAGCCAAAGCGCGGTCACAAAACGCCTTAAGCGCCTCACGCTCTTCGAAACTATCCATCAAATCAAGAATTTTCGACCCAATTTCAATGGTTTCACCACTTTGACTTTTCATAACTTCACGATGGCGATTATTGAAACTCAAATATCGATAACGTGTATCAAGTCCAAAAACCATAAAATCATGACTGGTTTCAAGTACTGCTTCCAATACGTTATTTGCCAGTTCCAGTTTTTCTGTCAGGGCAATAATCCCATCATCATAACAATCTGCCTGTTGCGCCCGGCGTTTCTCTTCAATAATTGCTTCAAGCGTTACTCTCTCATCACTTCTCACACCAATTCCTCCTGAACACATTCCCTTTTAGCTTTAAAATCCTTATTTTAAGTTGTTTTCAACTATTCTTCATCTAATGTTTTTTATTATATCAGATAATAAAATAATTCGGTAGCAAAAAAAGCCGGAAACCACTAAAGCTTGCAGCAATGCATTGTCGTTTTTGGTTGTGCTTAAATTTCACAAAGCAAACAGCTTTCCCTGACAAAGCAATATTGCATTATCTAAAAATGATCATATCAGGATTTTATCAATTCCAAAAGTTTTATTCCAGCACTGTTAAGAATGCTTTGATCAGACTGGGGTCGAACTGACTCCCAGCACAAGACTTTAATTCCTCAAGAACCTGTTCTTTACTTGCTAATTTATGCTTCATCGCTTCGTACGCTTCGGCAATCGCTACAATTCTAGCCTGCAACATAATTTCTTCGCCTTTCAAACCATTAGGATAGCCCTTCCCATCCCATCTTTCCTGATGTTCATAAACGATCTGGGCAAGTTCCTTATACTCGTCAACTAAACTTAACAGCCTGTACCCGCGCTCCGGATGGCGTCTGATATCAGTCCAATCGCTGTTTTCAAGGGTCTTAAGCTTGTTAAGACTTTTCTCGTCGACAGTTATTTTCCCAATATCGTGCAGTTCCCCAGCGCGAATAGTCTGATTAATAAAGGCCTGATCATCAGAAATTAATCCGGCAATTTTTCCACTAACCTCGCCAACCTCAATGGAATGCTCCTTTTCGCCTTCATTATGGTTGAAGAGCATTTCCAGAACCCGTTTGATGGTTTCACTCTTCATCGAAGTTCCCATTTTAAGCTTTTCCCGATACATCAGGTCTTCTGCATTTTTCAAAGTATTATTAATGTTTTCATCAACTTTTTCTTTGGTATCATAGCCAAAAGAAACCGAAATTTCAATTGTATCCCTGATTTTCTCCGAATTTAATACATCCTGTATTCTTTTAATTAGAGCTTTCACGGTTTCCCGATCAGTTTCCGGCAGCAGAATCACAAACTCATCATTCCCATAGCGAACAACATAGTCTTCTTTCGCACAGTTTTTGACTAAAATATCGGCGGTTTTCATAATACACTCACCTCCGATTTCCCGGCCAAAGGAATCATTAATCAGCTCCAGCCCATTAATATCAGCCATCAGAATTGAAATTGGCAGGTTTTTTTCCTGATCAATTCGTTCCATCTGATCTTCTAAAAACCGCCTGTTATATAAACCAGTCATTTGGTCATGATAGCCCAGCATTTCCGAAACTTTAAACTTTTCCCGTTCTTCAAAAAGTTTTTTTCTGGCAGCATTTTTCTCCGTTTCATCAATCCCAATGCAAAGAACACCATAGATCTCATTGTTCTCATTGCGAATCGGTCGCCATCGATTAGACCAGTCTGTTGCAGGTTTATCATTCTTTGGTTCACAAGCCATTGCCTGACTGATGGTTTCTCCTTTTAAAATAAGCTTCAGCAGTTTATTGGCTTCTTGACGCTTTCTTTCATCCTGAAAATGTTCAAGATAATCATCTCCGGTTTTAATCTCAACTCCCCCGTTTTCAAATACCAGTTGCTGATACCTTCTGTTTAAAAAAAGATACTTTCCCTGAAGATCCAGGGCGAACATAATCAGCTCACCGGAATTTTCAAGAAGCGCAGCAAGATACGCCATTTCCGATTCCGTTTCTTTTAAAATTAAATCATTACCGTTCATCTCTGCTCTCCTTTATATACGAACCTCAATTTTTCCAATTTATTCGTCTATTCTGTCATCGAACAATTACGTCTATGATTAATTTATATTCCCTTTTTTTAATACTTCAATCAAAAAAAAAAACGAACTTAAAATTTAAGTTCGCTTTTGCCAATCAGTTTCTAGTGTTCGCCACAATCGTCATGATGTTCATGTTCATGACAGATAGAACCGGTTGATTCAAGTTTTCCGTCAAGATAAAGTGCTGCTGAATCAGCCGCTTCGCCCTGAACACCAATGACAACTTCAATACCTTTTTCGTTGAAAATATCCACAGCGCCACCGCCCATGCCGCCGGAAATAATGACATTAACACCCATATCATTTAAGAAATTAGGCAAAAATCCAGGTTTATGTCCGGGGTTTGGGACTGCTTCTGATTTCACAATAGTTTTACCTTCTGCATCGAAAATCACAAAGCTTTCACAATGGCCAAAATGACCAGTTACTTTTCCATTATCACTTGCAACGGCAATCTTCATTTTCTGTTCTCCTTTGCTTTCTTTTTTTTCTTCATCTAACTCCAGCTTATTGGCCAGCTCATCCAGCCAGTTAATATCAGTCAGTTCGATCAGACCTTTATCACAGGCAGCAGCAAGCTTAGGATCGATCGGCATTTTCGCCACTACATCCACACCATATTGGTTCGCTACCTCTTCAACATGACTGTCCCCAAAAATTGAATGTCTTTTACCGCAATCCGGACATTTGAAAAAGGACATATTTTCAACTAGTCCAAGAACTGGAATTTTCATCATCTCCGCCATTTTAACTGCTTTAGCAACAATCATTGAAACCAGTTCCTGGGGCGAAGTAACAATAATAATCCCATCTACGGGAATCGACTGAAAGACAGTCAGGGGAACATCTCCAGTGCCAGGCGGCATATCGATAAACATATAATCAATATCCCCCCAGATCACATCGGTCCAGAACTGTTTAACGGTATTGCCAATAATCGGACCACGCCAGATGACCGGATCCGTGTCATTCTCCAGCAGTAAATTGATGGACATGATATCAATCCCAGTTTTACTGGTGTTGGGATAAACCCCAAGTTCACTGGATCTTGCTTTGTCTTTAATCCCAAAAGATTTGGGAATCGAAGGCCCTGTAATATCCGCATCGAGAATCGCCGTATTATATCCTCTTCGACTCATAGTGACCGCCATTAAAGAAGTCACAAGGGATTTTCCTACCCCACCTTTGCCACTGACGACGCCGATAACTTTTTTTATCCGGCTCAATTCATGGGGCTGTTCCAGAAAATCATTTTTTTCTTTTCGATCGCTGCATTCTTCACTGCAGCTGCTACAACTTTGTTCACATGCTTCACTCATAGTTTTCTCCTCAAATTTCCAAGTTTTTATGATAAACAGCTTCTTTCTGTTTATTTTTTATTAACACATTCTTCTATATAAAAGAATAGAATCTATTTGATAACTTTGTAATCGTTTATTCTCTAGTTGCGAAATTTACACGCACCAATTTCTCACTTATTCCACTAAGTTTTAATCAATTTTTTTGATAGAGTACCTTAAGTGTCTGATTAAAAACATCTCTAACAGCAAAACCGGCTGGACATTCCTTATCAACAACGGTTTTACCGTCATTGACAGCCTGAACTGCACACTGGTCATAGGGAATTTCGCCCATAAATGAAAGTTCTTCCTGCCTGCAATAGTCCTTTATTTTTTCAGTATTCTCTGGACTGGTATCAGCCTTGTTAACACAAACCACTGTTTTAGTATGAAAAACTCGGGCTGTTTTAACGATTCTTTCCAGATCACTAATCCCTGAAATTGAAGGTTCAGTGACAATCAAAACCAGGTCTACCCCGCTTAGCGAGGCAATCACCGGACAGCCAATCCCCGGCGACCCATCAATAATTGCCAAATCCACATCCTTCTTCAGGGCTGCACGCATTTGTTTCTTGACCTCCGTTACTAAAAGGCCCGTTGTCCCACTACCCATCTTAAGTTTAGCTGTCGAAAAGACCGCATCCCCAGTATATAGAATCAGATCCCCGTCAACCCGCTGATTCATGGAAATAGCTTTAGCTGGACAAAATGCCTCACAAACTCCGCAACCTTCACAGGCATAGGGATCAATCGTAAAGCCATCCTTTTCAATCACCGAATCAAACCGGCAAAGGAATTTGCAGGCGCCGCATTTTATACAGATGTCCTGAGCAATTAATGCTTTTCCCATCCCATAGAAGTCGGTCTCTTTTTTTTGACCTTCATTTTCCATAATCAAATGAAGATTGGGGGCATCAACATCACAATCGGCATAAGCCAAAGCTTTTGATAAGCGAATAAAAGCACTGGCAACTGTCGTTTTCCCGGTTCCGCCCTTACCGCTAAGCACCAGCAACTGTTTCATGATCAATCGCCTCCTTTATTTTCCCCAGAAACTCCTGAAACATTTTTTGATATCGACTATCCACCCTGGCCACAATCTCACCGTTTGAAGCCATTTTCCCCAGAGATCGGTTAAAAGGGATCTGACCCAGAATCGGAATCCGGCTTAGACGGGCAAACTTTTCGATGGGATTGTCATCTTCAAGACACTTGTTGATGATAATCCCATGGGGTTTATTAAATAATTTCACCAGTTCATAGACCATCTGCATATTATGAAGTCCAAATAGGGTCGGCTCAGCAACCAGGACACAGAAGTCCGCATCACGAATACTTTCCATCACGATACATGCACTGCCTGGCGGACAGTCAATCAGGACTGTTTCATCACTGTCTTTTACCTGCTCAAGAAGCGCTTTTATAATCGGTGTTCCTGAAGCTTCCCCGGTATTCAATATACCTGAAAAGACTTTGACCTGTTCAGAAACCCCAGCTTTTATTTTTCCAATGACTTTGTCTTTTTCGGTCAAAGCTTTTTGAGGACAAAGTATTATACAGCCGCCGCAGGAGTGACAAATCTCGTCAAAAACAATTAGCTTGTTGACAATTGATGCGAGGGCATTGAATTTGCAAAAATCAACACAGACCCGGCAGCCCTTGCATAAATCTTCATCGACTACCGGAATTTTTACTGTAACATCTGTACTTATAACAGACTGTGGTTTGAAAAAGAGATGGCCATTTGGCTCCTCAACATCACAATCGAGGTAAGCGGCAGACCCTGCCATAGCAGCGAGATTGGTCGAAACAAGGGTTTTTCCCGTTCCACCTTTGCCGCTAAGGACTGCTATTTTCACTTGTTCATCCTTCTTTCAATCGCTGAAAGCGCCGCTTCTACAGCGGTAATATCGCCAAAAACACCTAGCGTTGTAATATGCTGGGGACAGAGTCCGTGGATTTCTGACACTATCACTTCCGACGTTTTTTCAGCAATATCACTACTGACAATCACTTCAATCACCGTTCCCTGACATAGACCAACTGCCGTAAATTCATCTTCAAGAACACGCTCGGCCACTTTTCGATCTCCCACTTTTCGGGCAAGAATTTCTTTTGTTCCACTAGAAATACCATTGATCAGTTCAATTTTCATGCTTAGTTTCCCCCATGTCCATGAAATCCTGGATGGATATTTGTCAGTTCTTCTAAACTTCCACCCTGATACGCTTTAACATTATCTTCTATCGATTCATTTTTGTTTTTATATAATTTTATCTCTGCCTGTTTGAATACATCTGCCGCATTCTCACCACATCTGGGCGTAATCAGAACATTTGCACCAGTATCAACAATAATCTGAGCTGCCTTAATTCCAGCACCGCCCTGGGCAGTCGCTGCCTCATTGGCTAAGAAGTCTCCCTGTTTTTCCTGGGTATCATAAATATAAAAATAGGGGGCCCGTCCAAAAGACATACAAACTTCTGTATCGATTGTGTTTTCATCTACTGGTATTGCAATTTTCATTTTTTACTCCTTATCCTATTGACTGGCGATGTCTGCGACACCGTCCACAGCCGGTCTGTTCATTTTCCAATGCATCATCGCAAAGCTTATAATTCCCACCTTCAATTTTAATCACCGAACCATTTACAATGGCATCGGCTATTTTTTTTCTGGCCTCATTATAAATCCGCTGGACTGTCGTCCGTGCGACGTTCATGCTTTGAGCACACTCCTCCTGCATCAAGCCTTCGTGATCGATCAGGCGAATGGTTTCATATTCTTCAACAGTCATTACAATCACATCATTCTCAGATCCTCGACTGTTTAAAGGTCCAAAAAGGTTTGTTTCCGGCAAACAGCATACTTTTCTTCTTTTTACTGGTCTTGGCATAATCAATCACCTCAATTTCTGTTTGCCAATACTTATATTATACGCAATTATAAACATATGTCAATAATCAATCCTAAACTTTTTTTCGCTGTCACAATAATGCACCTCAATATGTTTCGCATCACAAAATGGTTTATTTTCGGATTTCCCGCATCGACACAAGGTGACACGATCTCTTATTTCGTAACTTTTTCCTGAAGCCGATATAATCTCAATCCGGCCTCTGACAAAAATCCCACCACTGACTTTCTTCTCTGGGTCCTGAAGAATAGTTATTTCAGGCTCCACATTTTCTTCCATGCCTTCTCCATTTTTCTCAAGCGGCACAAGACGTCCGGCTGGACACTCAAGCGATGCCAAAATTGCTTCCTTTTTTAAAAAAGCATCATCTGACTTTTTCACCAGTTCCCAGGCACTACCACTTTTTCGATGGCAAAACCGGGCCAAAGCGCAGCGGTGATCATCCATTAAAATCAGGTCCGGTCCTTCAATTCTCTCAGCCCGATCATTAAAATCGTCATTGCTTGCAGTTTCCTGACCATCAAACCCGCAGTTGTCGTGTTCACCATCACAAAAAGGCGGATTTTTAGAATGTCCACATCGACATAGAGCCACATTTTCCTGTTGCGGGAGTTCCCGACCTTCCTCCAGGATATATCCCTCCTTTCCTTTTTTAATAATTTTTTCACTAAGTAAAATCTGTCCATAAACCAGATATGGACCATCCGGTAAAATTATTATTTTTTGTTCTGACATTGTTTTTCATCTCCTGATAAGATATTACAATTCTATCAGTTATTATATTATTTTTCATCAATGATTTTCATTATAATCATTTCCAAACTGCTTTTTCTAAACAATCAAAAACCGTTTTAAAAAAGCAGTTTTGTCCAACCAGAGACTGGTAATGAAACAAACTGCTTTTCTTTATTCTACTTTTCTTTATTTGCTATTGGAAATTAAAGGGTGTAGGAAAGGATAATATTTTCATCCAGAATACGGAAAGTAAAACTTTCGGTAATAAACAAATTGATATTTTTCGCATCATAAGATTCAAAACCGATTGCATAATCCTGGCCAATGGTTAATTCAAGATTCCCATTGTCGTAAGGAATCAAGAAAGCACCTTCTAAAACAGTGCTCAAAAGAATCTTTCCGCCGATCAGGGATTCAATCCTTTTTATAAGTGGATAACCTTGTGAACTCGTGTTTAGACGATTATATGCTTCCTCACCAACAATCAAAACAAAGGGTCCGGCTTCAAATTTTTCTTTCAGGATTATGATTCCTTTTGAGATTGCTTCCATTATTTCTGAATCTTTTTTACCAAAAGAAATTTTTTTATTTCCCCCTGCGCCATCTAATCCATCGATGAAACCAGGTTCATAGCCATAGTAAACCGCTTTTTCTTCAAACTCCGCAATTTTTTTAACCGCTTCTTCGAGGTTTGATAGATCTATATCTTTAGCACCACGAGTTAAATTATCCATTTCCCAACGATTTACACTAAAGGATACGCGAACTTCTGTTAAGGGCTTAACTGAGAATACTCCTGTTTTAACCATCTCATCTGTATCATCTGTTAAATTCAGACGACCTTCAGAAATACTTGTAAAATCCAGACCTTTGGGCCCCTCAACCTTAACAGCCTTTCTTGCAGTTAAACGACTTTTCAACACTTCCTCTGCCCGACCATCAATTTCACTCCATGCCAGCTGGGTTAAGGGTGCCATTTCTCTCTTTAACATAATCTTCCTCCTATATATAATATTCTATTTTAAATCACCAATAGTTAGACCAGCTGACAGCTCAGAGCCCGCATCTTCACCATCTTCTGCTTCCAGAATAGAACCCTCTATAAAAAGATAAGTTCTCAACTCATTATCCCATTTATCCATATTACGTCGAAGCCATTCAATCGTCATGCAGGCGTGCTCAATTTCTTCATCACGATTATGCGCCATAATCCCTTTCAGTTCGGGATCATTTGTCGCGGCAACACGCTGATTATACCAATCAACAGCTTCCAGTTCTTCCTTGAGGCTGTTAATTGCCCGCGTGATATTCATCGTCTTTTCATCCAATTGTTCAACCGGTTCATGATACTGTGCCATAAAAATAAATCCTCCTTATTTTTTAGGTTCTACTTATTATGGTATACCCAATAAAAATTAAAATCACACACATTGTTATATATTCAAAACATTTTTTCTTTGAAATCTATTTCTGCGAAACAACGAACCATGCGGTACTCGGTTCCGTTAACTCTCCACCTCGTCGCGTCAGTCGCCATATGGATCCTTCCTAACAAAGAATAAAAAGAGATGAAAACCCAGCAAGTAAGGTTTTCATCTCTTTTTATTCTTTGTATACTGCATGGCTCATTGATTCGCGAAAAATACACAGCCAGATACAAGGCGGAGAGGTCGATGTATAGACTACACGATGTTTTTCGTGAGCTTTTATTTCCAGAAAATCGCCTTTTCTCATTACTTCAATCCGACTATTGTCAAACTCCAGTTTTGCTTCCCCCTCTAAAAGAAACACTAGTTCATTTTCGTCCTGATCATACCAGTCACTGTTCTGGCCGGTACTGATAATACGTTCCACCCGGATTGATTGGTCTTTAAAAAGAATATCAAGTTTCTCTTCTTTTAAAGGCAAAAATGGCAATTCATACAAATTCATCTTAACCCCTCATCATCACACCGAACTTTCAGACAATACTGACTGCCCGATCTTTTTTTACAGATTTTTTTAACTTTTGCCGCGACTTCACTCAGTTCATAAATATTTTTATAACGCATCGTCCGGACACCAGCAATGGATACCGACAACAAGGGGAAGGCTTCTTCTTCATCATGTCGATTCCTGGCTAAAATAAAACCTTTTTCAATGTCTTCCTCACGATAAAAGCTTCTTACAGACAAATCAAAGGCCTCAATAATGGCCTGGCATCTTAATTCTGCCTGATTCCAAGGGACTACAGCAACAAAATCATCGCCGCCGATATGGCCGATAAAAGAACCAGCCAGTTCTCTTCTCAAAAGAAAACTGAATTCCTTTAAAACAACATCTCCTTTTTCAAATCCATATACATCATTATATACTTTAAAATTATCCAGATCAAAGTATAGCACACTCATATCTTCACCGTTTTTAATTAAGGTGGTAAGTTTCTCTTCAATCATAATATTTCCTGGCAGTTCCGTCAGCGGATTAAGATGTTTTGCATAAACAAATTCCATTTCAATCAGTTTTTCCATCAGATCTTTAACCGTCACCACACCATAATATCGGCCCCGATTGGTCACAATTACAAAATCATATATCTTTTCCGGATCCCGATCCATGGCAATTTTTCCAGTTGCATCAATGGTTGACTGATAATCCACCAATGTAAAGTCGGTATCCATAATCTTACTGACTGGCTTATTGGCATAAAGAGTATAACCAAACTGGCCGCTGATTTTCCGATACAGGTCATTTCTGGTAATTACTCCAATTGGCATGGATTTTTTCACAATACAGTAACCCGAAATTCGGGGATCTTCCTCAAACATCGCATAGACATCAGAAACCAGCATATCGGGAGAAATAAATTTAACCATCCGACAGATATCATCAACTTTTATCTGCTGCCGCAATTCATGACGAGTTCCAATTTTCTTGTCGTTCTCAATTTTAATCCGCTCAACAATATAGGCATCAATTTCTTTAATTTTCGGATGCGGTCTTTGAATCAGATATCCCTGTCCATATTCCACACCAATTTCAATCAGCGCTTCCAACTCTTCCTCTGTTTCGATACCCTCTGCAATCAGAGATGTCCCGGTAAACCGGGCAAACTCATTGAGTGAACGAATCAGCGACTGTTTAGTCATATCTTTATCGACATTGCGGACAAGCTTCATATCAAGTTTAATAAAATTAGGATGAATATCTGAAATCAGGTTAAGACCTGAATACCCGGCCCCAGCGTCATCAATTGCTATTCGGTAATCCTGTTCTTTGTAATGACTAATAATATTGATAAAATCAGCCATATTATCGATCGCTTCCCGTTCTGTAATTTCAAAAACTATTTGTTTAGGGTCGATTGAAAAGCGGTTTAAATATTCACGGGTAAAACCTTTTTTAAATTCATCGTCTTTCATAATATTAGGATTAACATTGAGGAAAAGCCGCCCATTAATTTTTTGAACCATTGCAGATTCCAGGGCTTTAGTCCGGCACAAATATTCCAGTTCCCAGACTTTCCCCAGTTTTTCCGCATAATTAAACAATTCATCCGGAAAATGCAGAGGAGTATGAACCGGTCCACGACTCAAGGCCTCATACCCAAAGATCCTGCCACTTTTTATAGACACAATGGGCTGAAATACAGTTTCTATCTCTTTTTTCTGCAGAATATCATGAAACAATTCTTCTGCCAGATCTGCCAATTTATTTATTTTCAAACTAATAACCTTCCCCAAATCATTTCTCCTCACATCAATCCCCGGATTTTTCATAATAATCACTAAAAATTACCTGAATTTTCAGGCGACTTAATCATCTAACTGTATTATTATAAATTAGATAGCCCAAAACTGTCATCAGTCTTTTGTAAACATTCTGTTAAATCTGTTTTCTTTGTGAATATTAAAAAATCCGTTTAAAATCTTTCTTATACGGTATAATAAAAATAATAAGTTAAAGACAAACTACGGAGGTGTTTTATGAATTATTCAATACTAGAATTAAGAAAATTCGTTATTCCTGAAATTATCATAGGGACCGATGCGCGCCTCTTAATTGGACGATATATTTCCCACTTTAACTCTAAAAAGCCGATGCTTGTCGCCGATCAGATCCTCCGTCAGTTTGACTGGTTTAAATCCCTTAAATCGACAATCCTTTCCGAAGCCCAGAACCTGATTCTATTTGATGGCTACACTGCCAACCCTAAAGATTTCGAAGTGATGATTGGCGCTGAGCTTTTCCTTTCCGAACAATGCGACTTGCTCATTGCTGTCGGCGGCGGCTCATCTATTGACTGCGCCAAAGGCATAAGCATTGTTGCCAGCAATGGTGGAAATATTCTTGATTACGAAGGTGTCGATCAGGTTAAAATGCCGGGACCGCCTCTAATCTGCATTCCCACGACTGCCGGATCTTCTGCCGATGTTTCTCAATTTGCCATTATCGCTGATTCCCATACAAAATCCAAAAAGGCCATCATCAGCAAGAAAGTAGTTCCTGATTTGGCTTTAATCGACCCGGTTCCGCTGATGACCATGAACCCCTATCTGACCGCCTGTACCGGAATGGATGCCTTAACACACGCTATCGAAGCCTATGTATCCACCGCTCATTCCGCCCTGACTGATGTCCACGCCATTGAAGCTATTTCTCTGCTTTCTGATAATCTGGCCGCATCTGTCGAAGCTGATGCCTCACTCGAGACCAAATTCCAGATAATGCTAGGCTCACTCCAGGCTGGACTGGCCTTTTCCAATGCCAGTCTAGGTGGTGTACACGCAATGGCGCATGCATTGGGAGGATATCTCGACCTTGCTCACGGCGAATGTAACAGCATCCTTTTAGAGCACCTCATCAAACTTAATTATCCAACTGCTCCGGATCGCTACAATGAAATAGCCCGCCATATGGGCATTAATACCGATGCGCTTGAAAATGATGAAATCCTCCAGTCTCTTACAACAGTTATCGCCCAACTTCGAGAAAATCTTGGCATCCCCGCCAAAGTAAAAGTTGCCAATTTGAATACAAAAACTATTGATGCCCTGGTCGAAAACGCTTTATCTGACCCCTGTATGGTAACCAACCCAAAAACCTTAACCAACCAGGAAGTCAACCTGATTTACAGGAGGATTATTGATGACAAAAAAGAATAAAAATATCACCCGCGAAGCAATTATCGGACTGGGTGAAGAATCATTTAAAAAAAATTATTACTCGGAGCTGCAGACAAAACTTCACGACCTGGAGATCATTAACAGCCAGCAACAGGCACTAATTGAAACCATTCCCGACATCCTGTTAATCAGCGAGGAAGATGGTCGAATTTCGCCATTCAGCGGTCAAATTGCCAGCAATATGATAAACACACAAAATATCATGCGCAATCAAATCATTATGGAAGATCTCAAATCTGTTATTGCTGAGGTCATCAGGAAAAAACGCCTGATGACTTATTATTTCTTCATCCCCATCGAGCGTAAAACCAGGTATTTCGAGGTCAGAGCGCAAATATCCAAATTTTCAGAAGTGCTGATCATTATCCGCGATATGACTGAACCGATTCTGCTTGAAAAACAGCTTCGGGACCTGACCAGAAAGGATACTTTAACCCAGCTTTACAATCGACGCTATTTTGAAAATTCTTTGGATGATATCAATGAACAAATAATCGAAGATCTGACGATTGTCCTGATTGATATCGACGGCCTAAAAATGATCAATGACACCCTGGGTCACCTGATCGGAGATCAGATTATTATTGCAACCGCCGGAATGATTAGCTCCGCCTTTAAATCCCTGGGGCTGATTTCCCGGGTTGGCGGTGATGAGTTCGGGGTTATTATCATCGATCAGAAAGCAGAACGAATTGAGGAAGCCCTTGCTGAGCTGATTGAAACTTCATCAAAATATCTCACTGATGAGGGTGAATCAATTCGTATCTCTTTATCCTACGGCTATGCTTATCACGCCTCAGGCTATGTAAACACTGACTTTCTCTATCAGGAAGCCGACAATAACATGTACCAGAATAAACTTTTAAAAGAACACAGCGCCCGAAATAATCTGGTCAAAACGCTGATGAAAGCCCTTGAAGCCAAGGACTATATCACCGAGGGCCACACCAGTCGAATGCATGAACTAGCCACTAAAATGGGTACTCTGCTCAAACTCCCTCAGCATACGATTGATCGTATTCAGCTTTTAACCAAGTTTCATGACATTGGCAAAGTAGGGATTCCTGACAGTATCTTAAAAAAACCCGGCCCACTTACCGAAGATGAGTGGAAGGTGATGAAAACCCATTGCGACATCGGCCGCCGGATCGCCGATGAATCCATAGAACTAAAAGATATTGCCCACCTGATCTTAAAACATCAGGAAAAATGGGATGGGACCGGTTATCCTTTAGGGTTGACCGGAGAAGAAATCCCTATTGAATGCAGAATTCTGACAATTGTCGATTCTTTCGACGCAATGACTAATGACCGCCCCTACCGTAAAGCACTCTCACATCAAACTGCTATTGAAGAAATAATCAATTGTTCCGGCAGCCAATTCGACCCCGTGCTGGTTTCCGTTTTTACTGGTATTGATCATGACTCACCTTTTGAAAGCAATTAAAAAATCCCCTTTTACGGGGATTTTTTAATTTTCTTCAACAATAGCCGCCAGAGCTTCCACCACGTCGGGATCATAATGGGTGTTTTTATTCCGCCGCAACTCCCAGATAGCATCCTCCTCACTCAATGCTTCCCGGAACTCACCTTTCATTGTCATATCATCAAACCGCTCTGCGACAGCAATAATCCTGGCCAGACGGGGAATTTCTTTACCTCTTAGCGCCTGAGGATACCCGCTGCCGTCAAATCGTTCATGATGAGAAAGTACAATCCCAGCCAAATCAATGGTATGTTCAAAGGCATTAAGAATCCTGAATCCAATCAGCGGATGCTGCTGCATTTCTTTAAAACCGTCTTCGTCTCCATACTCGCTTTTTTTAATTACCTCCCGATCAAGGGCCACTTTACCGATATCATGAAGGTAGGCCGCTTTTCCAACCTTATTGACTTCCTCCAACGGCAAATTCATTTTTCTGGCTATTTTTTTACTCCACTCACTGGTCCGTCTTGAATGCTGAGCCTCTTCCGGAAACTCACTGTAGAGGCTGTTAACAATAATATTAAAGGTTTCTTCGTTTCCTTTTCCCTTACCCATGGTTTTTTCAGTATACATCCGCTCCTCAGCCTGATTAATCTTCTGATAAATATTCTCTTCGACCACTTCTTTAGTGGCAATTCCCATGGATACAACACCTTTGATCCCTTTTACTTCTTCCTTTTCCAGATTACTGCGAATTCTCTCCGATAAATTTATAGCCTCCAGATTCTTAGTCTGAGGCAAAAGAATGGCAAATTCATCACCACCCCAGCGCGCAATAATATCATCTGCCCGGCAGACCTTCTTAAAAACATCCGACACTTTCATTAACAGTTCATCACCCGCATTATGGCCAAAAACATCGTTAGTCAACTTCAGGCCATCAACGTCGCCCATGATAACCGATAAGGGTAGATTTCTTTCGGTGTCCAGGCGTTTTACCTCTTCTTCAAAGTATCTTCGATTATATAGGCCGGTCAGCGAATCATGAAAGGTCTGATATTCCATTTCTTTGTTTCTCATCTTATGATCGGTGATATCCCTAAAAATCATCACCACTCCTGACAATTGGCCGCCCTGATCCTTAATCGGAATTACGGTGTCTTCCAGATGATAATTGGCTCCGGTTCTGGAAACCAGAATTGCATGGCTTTCCAGATCTTTTGTTTGCTCTGTAGTAAACACTGTTCGAATTGGATCAATCAGCATGGCCTCAGGGTTCTCATGAATCAGAATCATCACTTCTTTATATTGCAGGCCATGGGCTTCCTGTGTTGTCCAGCCAGTCATCATCTCCGCCTGACTGTTCATGACTTCAATTTTACCCTCTTTATCAACAATCATGACTCCATCATTCAGAGCCAACAGGGTTTTTAAATATTTTTCCCGGGTTCTCTTGGTTGCCGTGCTGACATAGGCTCCCACTCCATATTGACTATTTTGCAAATCAACGGGAAACTTAGTCAGCTTATATAAATTACCTTCCCACATCAGTTCATCTGTCACGAAACTTCTCTGCTCCAATACCTTTTTGTCAGAATTCCACTGCTGTTGGGCTTTGTCTCCTTCCAGCAAATCAAAGTCGCTTTTATCTATAATATTTTCATAAGCTTCCCCGAAGATTTCCTGCATGGGCTGATTGACAAAAATATATTTCAGTTTTTCATCTTTTAGATACACCGGAATATCTTCCGACCTGATAAAATGCTGTACCAGTTCATTAAAACGCCTTATTTCTTTATCCCGGCTGAAATATCTGATGCGCTTAACCGCGAAGAAAACCCCAACGACAATCACCACTAGAAGTATCATTATTCCTGCAATCATCGGTCCTGTCAGATTTACCATTCTACCTGTCCTTATATTAAAAATTATTATTTTCTATAGAAACACTTATCGTATTAGTATGACATTAAACGCACTTTACCGTCAATAAAAAAATCGGCAAAGTCGAAACTTTACCGATTTTTCAGAAATTTATAAGATTATTTTGTTTAATAAACACAGGTGAAATATCCGTCGCCATATGCTTCCGGACTGTACTCTTCATAATATACCCTACCACAATCCTTGTCCCCGGAATAAAACACATCATATCCGGGCGCTCCATCTGAACAGAAACAAAGCCATGGGCCTCCTATCAGCGACTATCTTAACCATAGTCATCAGTTAAAACAAAAAAAGACCCCAGCTTGCAAACTGCGTCCACTTCATGATATACTATTAGTAGTCCTTAAATTATTACTCTTTAAAATATTATTATATCATATTATTTGTATTTTGTCAATATCTAAGGAGGGTTTATGTCGTCTTTTTTAACATTTTATGAATCTCCCAGTCTGCTTGCTTCCAATTCAAAAACAATCTTTGACTGCAACCAATTCACTAAGGCTCATAACCTGATATTATCCCCTGAAGAAGCCGGTGAGTTAGCCCTAGTTCAGCAAAAATCCTTAAAAGAACACGGAAGAATTGATTTATCCGGTGCCATGATCCCGAAAAAAATAATCACGGTATTCTCCGAAAGTCCTTACCTCACACCTGAAAACTACTTCGAGACGGTGACAGAACTGATCGATATTTTCTATGCCTGTCAAACAGAAACTCTTGAAAAATTTGGCGATCTTGAACTGATCAATATAATGAAAAACCTTTTCGACACTATCTGCCAGGGCTCACTTGAATTGCTAAAAGACCGGACACTTTATCGACTTGCCCGAAAGAGCCATTTTTCAGGAATGATCGACGAAAACGATGATTGCTAAGGAGAGCGTTATGAATTCTGTTATCCATAACCGTATTATCGATCCCAACAGTCTGGATCCAGCCAATTACTGCCAGTCCCTTTTAAGAATCGGCTATTTATATGGACTGATTGATAAGGAGGCTTCCTATTCTATTCAAATCCAGCTGTTGGAATTGCTTAAAAGTCAGATCGATTCCTATACCAGGTCCCAAAGCACTTCTGTCTTAACTGAAGTGGCCGAGGCACTCTACAAGTCAATTCTTTACACCATCAGTCTGGCCATCAAACCTTTGCCTTCTCCGGAAACTGCTATTGATTCGCTTAAAACAAGCCCCCTTACTGTTCTCTTTAATACAGGGTTAAGAATTGCTAATCAAAAAAGCTATACTGCTCAAATACTTTTTAAACAGATCCAAAAAAGCCGTCTGCAAACCGATAATATCGCTTATCAATCGACAATTGAAAAAGGACTCCACCCTTTCTTCAACGCTTACAGACCAAGATACTTTGCACATGACCTGCCCGGACTTAATATTGATTATCCACTCCTGGTTCCAATAACCAATCTGACTGGCATCGAATATTTTTTAAAAACCCTGACCAGTCTGAAACTGGAAAACCATTTCTGTTTATCTTTTGACCCTCAACAAATTCACATGGTTTTAAGCAGTCACGATGAAAATTATCATGATCTGCTGATTAATATCAGCTATCAACTCTTGAAAAACGCTTTGGCTTGTACCTACCTCAAAAAACCGCTGCACGACTTGACGTTGACTCCAGATGATTTATCCATTTTAGCCCAAAAGTTTAAGGGCTGTAACCGGAAATCTCTCTTGGCAATTTTCGAACAGCAACTGGTCCTCCTATTTAAGGCTCACAATCTTAGCTCTTCAGGCTGTGACTATTTCAAGCTGGCTTTACCAGAACTGACCGCTGAATTAGACACTGCCTTAAAAAACAAAACTATTGATAAATTCTTTGCTTTATATAAAGAAAAACCCCTGAATCGGATTCTTTTTTCCACCGCTGAGCCTATGCCCCCTTCCGATTATCAGGAATTCATCGAGGAATTCAAAAGCTGTCGCTTTCAGTCTGATCAGTTAGCCATGATTCAATTATCAGTTCACTCACTAATTGATTTTAAAAAAATCCTGCTCGAACAACTCTTTAGCATCAGCCAGGCAAAAGCAGTTTTTGATCTTTTGTCCAATTCTGACCTGGCCGCATTCTATCAGTATTATATGTTTCCAATGGTTGAAGGAAATGCTGAATTCAGTGGTGATGAACTATATCTTAGCACTCTGCTCCAAAGTTACTTATCGGTTCTAACCCCCGAACATCAAGAACAGATCCGCCTACTGTCTTCACGACTGATTATCAGTCCGGAAAATTTCTATTGATTATTGCCTTCTTTTGTAAAGCCAGTTCCATTAAACTGGGCAATCAGTCTACCTTCTTTATCCGTCACGATTACAGAATAATGGCTAAGTGTTTTGCTGGAGTTAAGTTCCTTTGCCTCTGCAATCAACCATTCCCCTCTTGGTGGTCGGAAATAATCGATATCGGCATGAATCCCAACCGTCGCATACCCCCGAGAGTTTGAGGCAACCGCAAACGCAAAATCAGCTAATGTGAAAATCACCCCTCCCTGAACGACACCCATTCCGTTAAGATGTTCGTCCTTTATGGTCATCCTGACTTCTGCCCAACCTTCTTCAACATTCTGAATTTCAATACCAAGAAGTTTAGCGAACTGATCCTTTTTAACTGTTTTTATCATTTCTTCTTTCATAATGCCTCCACACACTTCTTTTCGTTATAGTATAACAAAAAAACTGCCTCCCGGCAGTTTTTTCATCTTATATCTTATTACGACAATCTCATCTTAAAATCCTCGTAGCCAAACTGCCGTACTGTTTTTAATCTTCCATCCAAGGTTCTCAGAACAATATCCGGCAACGGAATACCGTTAAAAGTATTATTCTTAACCATTGAATAAATAGCCATATCACAAAAAACCAGGTGATCAGAAATCTTAAGCGGTTGATCAAACGAATAATCGCCAATCACATCTCCCGCCAGGCAGGTCGGTCCTGCCAAGCGATAAGAATAAGCCTTTTCGCCGGTACGTCCGGCTCCAATTACATCTGGCCGATAGGGCATCTCGATCACATCCGGCATATGGCAGGCTGCAGAAGCATCCAGGATAGTAATTTGAATCCCATTATCCACAATATCCACGACACTTGTCACCAGAAAACCCGCATTTAAAGCCACCGCTTCACCTGGCTCCAGATAAACTGCCACATTGTATTTCTCTCTAATCCCCTTTATCAGGCCAATCAGTGCGTCACGATCATAATCAGCACGGGTAATGTGGTGACCCCCCCCCAGATTAATCCACTTCATTTGCGGCAGAAATTCGCCAAACTTTTCTTCCACAGCGGCCCATGTTTTAATTAAATCATCCACATTTTGTTCACAAAGCGTATGAAAATGAAGGCCGTCAAGCCCCTCGAGCTGGTCAGCTTTAAATTGTTCCCGGGTAACCCCCAACCTTGATCCCGGCGAACAGGGATCGTAAATTCCATGCTCCTGAGTTGAACATTCAGGATTAATTCGCATCCCACAGCTTCTTCCGGCCTCAAGCGCCTGGTCTTTAAACTGTTGCCACTGAGCAAAAGAGTTGAAAACCAGATGATCGCAGATTTTTAAAATCTCATCAAAGTCTTTGTCCTGATAAGCCGGTGAAAAAATATGGTTTTCTTTCCCCATTTCTTCAAAACCAAGTTTAGCCTCATAAAGGCCACTGGCCGTCGTTCCAGAGAGATATTGACCAATCAGTGGATAGACAGCAAACATAGAAAAAGCTTTTTGGGCCAGCAGAATTTTACATCCTGCCTTTTCTTCTATATCTTTTAGAATTTTCAAATTCTTTACAAGCAGACTTTCATCCACCACATAGGCAGGGGTATTAATCACGCCCTCATAAGAAGCATCCATCAGTCAACCAATTCCGGTTCAAAGCTCTCCTGCCAGGGCAGTCCCCATTTATTTAAAGCTTCCATAAATGGATCTGGGTCAAATTCTTCGATATTATAAACGCCTGGCTTTTTCCAGATCCCTTCCATGATCAGCATTGTTCCAATCATGGCAGGTACACCAGTCGTGTAAGAAATCGCTTGCGAGCCAACTTCTCTGTAACATTCCTGGTGATCACAAACATTGTAAAGGTAATAATCTTTCTCCTGTCCATCCTTGATTCCTTTAAAAATACAGCCGATATTTGTCTTGCCGACTGTTCGCGGACCAAGGCTTGCCGGGTCC
Organism: Eubacteriaceae bacterium ES3; assembly: GCA_030586155.1. Taxonomy (NCBI): domain Bacteria; kingdom Bacillati; phylum Bacillota; class Clostridia; order Eubacteriales; family Eubacteriaceae; species Eubacteriaceae bacterium ES3. Next base: position 3,161,113 of record CP130741.1, read on the forward strand.
GGCAGGACTGCCTTTAAAAACTGCAGGGGTACTATTTGCTTGCCTTCAAATTCAATCGGCTCAATGGAAGTCATTCCCACATTTTCCAGACATTTCAGATGGGTCAGATAGCTTTGCCCAAAGGTCATAAAAAAGCGAATGCGTTTAATCCCTTTAATATTTAATGCCAGAGATTCCAGTTCCTCATGATGCAGAAGATACATATCCTTGGGTCCGATTTCCGGAAAGTTGTAAACGCGTTTAATTGCCATGGGTTCGGTTTCAACCCACTCACCGTTTTCCCAGTAACTGCCATTGGCCGTTACTTCACGGATATTAATTTCCGGATTGAAGTTAGTGGCAAAGGGATAACCATGATCTCCGGCATTGGCATCGAGAATATCAATGGTATGAATTTCGTCAAACTGATGCTTCATCGCATAAGCCGAAAAAACTCCGGTTACTCCTGGATCAAAGCCGCTGCCTAAAAGGGCCGTGATTCCAGCTTCTTCAAATCGCTTGCGGTAATCCCACTGCCATTTGTATTCAAATTTGGCGGTATCCTCCGGCTCGTAATTAGCAGTATCTACATAATGGGTTTTTGTCGCCAGGCAGGCATCCATAATGGTCAGGTCCTGATAAGGAAGGGCCAGATTTAAAACCACATCCGGATTAAAACTTTCGATCAGTTTAACCAGTTCCTCCACATTATCAGCATTCACCTGAGCAGTGGAGATTTTTGTTTTTCCGCCCTCCAGTTTTTCTTTTAAAGCGTCACATTTCGATTTAGTTCGTGACGCGATCATTATTTCTTCAAAGACATCGCTGTTCTGACAGCACTTATGGATTGCTACACTGGCAACTCCACCACATCCGATAATCAGGGCTTTTCCCATTTTATTACCTCCATTATTTATATTTTAATTTTCCACTTCTTTTAACAGTTCTTCGACATAGTTAGGCAGGGCAAAGGATCCAACATGGAGTCTGGTATTGTAGTAAAGGGTTTTAAAACCCAGTGCATTCCACTTGACCGCCTTCAGATCATCGATGGGATGATATTTTTTAGATGCAAATCCAAAGAGCCAGTGGCCCGAAGGATATGTTGGAATATGAGCCTGATAAACTCGGGAGACCGGAAAAGAATTAACAATTCTCTTATGGGCTCGCTGCATGGCAATGGCATCTTCCGCATAAAAAGCACTTTCATGCTGATTGACCATCATCCCGTCTTCTTTTAGAGCTTTATAGCAGTTGCCATAAAATTCTTTAGTGAACAAACCCTCTCCTGGTCCAAAAGGATCGGTTGAATCAACGATAATCAAATCATATTCATTTTCATGCCGTCTGACAAACTTTAATCCATCCTGATAAAAAAAACGCACCCGTTCATCATTAAATCCGCAGGCTGTCTGGGGCAGATATTTTTTACAGACTTCGACCACTAGCTCATCAATTTCTACCAGATCAATCTGTTCAATCTGCTGATATTTAGTGAGTTCCCTAAGCACCCCGCCATCACCGGCGCCAATCACCAGAATACGTTTAGCCATGGGATGAACAGACATGGGCACATGGACAATCATTTCATGATAAATATATTCATCTTTTTCTGTCAGCATAATAAAACCGTCAAGGGTCAGAAATCGTCCAAATTCCTTAGAGTCAAAAACATCAATCCGCTGGAATTCACTTTGCCCCGAATACAATTGACGGTCAACCTGAATGGATAACTTCACCGTAGGTGTATGCTTTTCTGAAAACCACAATTCCATTTAGATTCCCTCCATCACATTTAAATACTCCAGGTTCATATCTTCCGGTCCAGTCATCGAAGAACCCCTGGCCTTCATATAAGTAACCGAGTCAAGAATTTCTTTGGTAATTCGCTCACCCGGTGCCAGAATGGGAATTCCCGGTGGATAACACATCACAAATTCACTGCAGACTCTGCCAACCGTATCCCCGATAGGAAGCGCAATTTTTTCACCATAAAAGGCTTCCTGGGGACCAACTACCACTTCCGGATTGATATACTCATAGGTTACCATCCCCGTCGGATCTTTTCTGTAAATTCGTCTGATTTCTGCCAGTGCACTTACCAGTCGTTCCAGATTCTTTTTATTGTCGCCCACCGAAATATAAGCCAGGAGATTCCCCACATCGCCAAACTCGGTTTGAATATCATATTCATCCCGCAAAAGGTTATAGACTTCGATACCTGCCAGCCCCAAATCCAAGGTATTAACCGATAACTTAGTCTGATCAAAGTCAAAAATTGTGTCCCCGTTAATCAGTTCCTTGCTGTAGGCATAGTAATCACCGATTTCGTTAATCTCATCCCGGGCATACTGAGCCATCTCCGTTACTTTTGAAAAAATTTCCTTTCCATGAAGGGCCAGATTTTTCCTTGAGATATCAAGACTTGATAAAAGCAGATAAGATCCACTGGTGGTCTGAGTCAGGTTAATAATCTGCCGAACATAACCTGCTTTCATTCTCTCCCCAATCAAAAGAAAAGAACTTTGGGTTAAGGACCCCCCACTTTTATGCATACTGACAGAAGCCATATCGGCTCCGGCCGCCATAGCACTAATCGGCATATTTTCCCCAAAATAAAAATGGGTGCCATGGGCTTCATCAACCAATGCCAGCATCCCTTTTTCATGCGCCATTTTCACAATGGTGCGTAAATCCGAACAAATCCCATAATAAGTCGGATTATTCACCAGAATTGCTTTAGCATCCGGATTTTTTTCAATCGCTTCCTTCACTGCTGGAACAGACATCCCCAGAGAAATTCCCAGCCGGTGATTGATCTCCGGATTAACATAAACCGGTATTGCACCACAAAGAATCATGGCGTTGATGACGCTGCGATGGACATTTCTGGGCAAAATAATCTTATCACCCCGTTTGCAGACTGATAGCACCATACTCTGTACCGCCGACGTTGTTCCATTCACCATAAAAAAGGCGTCCGCTGCCCCAAAAGCATCAGCTGCCAGCTCTTCCGCTTCCCGAATCACAGAGACGGGATGGCATAAATTATCCAACAGCTTCATTGAGTTTACATCCAAAGACATACAGACTTCACCGAGAAAATCAGTCAATTCTTTATTCCCTTTGCCCCGCTTATGACCCGGCACATCAAAAGGCACCAGCCGATCTTTTTTCATCTGCTTCAAGGCTTCCATAATTGGCATTCGTTCCTGATTTTTTTTCGTCACTGACTTCCCCTTTCTAAAAATTTAACAGAAGCTTTTTTTAAAAGCTCTCAGCGTGTCAATAAACCCCGTCCCGACAAATGACCTAGGGGTCAGACCCTTGAATTTCGTAGGCTGGTGGGTTTCGTACAGTTGCAATAATAGAATTGGCTAAATCTCAGCGTTTCTGTGCAACTGTTCGCCCCGATGCAGCGAGTCTGCCCCCTTGGGTACAACTGAAAAGCCAATTGTCGGTACTCAGTTGGTATAATTAACTTTTTTGACAGTCTCGAAGCTTTATCAAAAACTTTTTAGTAGATATTGCTGCCGCTGAAAATCTCAATCATTTCCCGCCGGATGCTTTCGGTAATCTTCAGCCGCATTTTGGGCGGCAGTTCATAGACATCCGTATTAAAGAGATAATTCTGAAGATTAATTTCTTTTAAGAGCATCTTGGTATGAAAAATATTGGACTGATAAACATTGATATCAATGGCATCATAATCTTCCAGCGTCCGGTTATCGATATAATCCTGAATCGACGTTATTTTATGATCCATAAATAATTTCTTACCCGAAACATCTCTGGTAAATCCCCTTACCCGATAATCCATGGTAATAATATCCGAATCAAAAGAACCAATCAGATAATCCAGCGTACTCAAAGGCGTAATTTCCCCACAGGTGGCCACATCAATATCGACTCTGAAAGTGGCAATGGAAGTATCCGGATGGAATTCCGGATAGGTATGAACGGTTACATGACTTTTGTCCAAATGAGCCACCACTGTATCAGGTGCAACACAATTTTCTCTGCCATTTAATCCGCAATCCCTTAAAAAGGTTTCCTCCGCAATCAAAAATGTAACACTGGCCCCCTGGGGATCGTAATCCTGGGTTGAGACATTGAGCACTTTGGCGCCAATCATCTCCGTTACCCGATATAAGATACTGGTCAATCGTTCAGAATTATACTGTTCATCAATATAGGCAATATAATCCTGCTGCTCTCTCTGACTCTTGGCATAGCATACATCATAAATGTTAAAACTTAAGGACTTCGTCAAATTATTAAAACCACTTAGCATCAATTTATTTTCCATTTCCACCCACTATCCTATTTAAATATTAATAAATTATATTGAAATTTAAACCCACTATATCTTGATAATAAAATTTTACTGCTTTGTTTATCACGAAAAAACTCAAGTGAATAAATACACATCCACTTGAGCTGATTTCTACACCACTGATGACTGTATTGCAGAAGCTTAAATCAGGATACAAGAAGTTAATATTTCACACCTTTTATTGATTACTTTGAGATTAGATAAGCTTTTTTCACACAGATTTCAGTTTCTTTGCTTAAAAAACCCCTGTCTTTATATAATCAATACGGCAATTAATCGCCACCGGCTTTTAATCCACTGCCCACATTTTTTGTGCAGTCAATGTTTTGCCACTCATCCTGACAGTCTGTTTTTCAGTCTTTCATCGACTTGAATTTTACACTAACAGAGTTTAAAAATCAATATCAAATTTTCTTATTAAATAGAATTTAAGTTCCAGAATTTTTCTTAATCTATTTTACCGGTGTTCCACACTTGGGACAGAAATTCGCAGCTTCCTTGAGGGGATTACCACACTTGCCACAAAAATGAGCCACAGCTTTCTCCTCCGTCTGGCTCTGACCGCCGCCAACGATTTTCCCTAAATACATCCGCCACTGTTCAAACATTTTTCTTAAGTACTCACTACTCAGTGCCTGATGCAATAATTTAAGATTACCAGCTTCGTTTTCAAGCGAGAGCAGATGATTGGTAAAGGCAGTTGGAATTACCGACTTTCGATCCAAAACACTTTTCTTCCCATTAATCAGACCTACTGCTTCAATCCCAGCTACTCCAATCCAGGCTGTCATCAATTCTGTTCCCAGGCTTTTTGACAAATCATCCAGAAGCAAAACTTCCTGGCCATCCTCATTTTTTTTCTTAACAAAACCAAGGCTTTCGATCTGCTCCAGATGCTTTGCCGACAAAACCAGTTTATGGCTCTTCATCCCTGGTGTTAATGCGATAAAGGCGGGCATCAGCCAACGAACATCATTGGATAAAATTTCATTTTTCAAACCCAGAATAAAGTCCCTCGAAGTCAGTTCAATTTCTTCAACTCTCTGATGACTCAACAGACTCTCCAGCACTGCCCGGCGATACAGATCCAGACAGTAGAAGGCACAAATAATTGTCTCGGGATCCTCTTGACCATGAAAAATCTCCCGATAATTATTATTGTCTTCCGTACAATATATGTCAATCCACCAGTTTAGAAAAGCCTCCCAGCCAGCGAACAGAATTAACTTTATCTGTCCCTCTGAATCAGTAAAGTTGGCCAGAACCATCTGATTTTTTTGTGACAGGAAAACATAAAATATTTCTTCCATCGATGCTCCACCACCCGTATGGAAGCGGAGACGAAGGTCTGGCTCATTCAAAAGATAACTAATAGTTTGAGCATGGGGACTGGCTAAAAGTCGGTTCAGGCTTTCTGATTTTTCTGTCTGAACAGACAAATTCGTCTGCTTTTCATAAATCAGCAATTCGTTGGATTGTCCAGCCAGAAATCCCAACTCCTCCTTTGTTATTGCAAAACTGCCGACAATCGGCGTATTCTGATTTGTCATTATTTATCCCTCCTGATCGGTGCTTGACCGCTATTTATTAAACTTCTGCATGGATTCCATCAGTGCCGACATCTGTTGAGATACTTTTTGCGGCGTCAGCCCCATCCCTCTTAATATATCTTCTGCCTCGACTACACTTAAACCCTCGGTTCCGACTCTTTCCATAACATTCATCGCCGTAAACAACTGGTCAGGAATTTTCACCACTTCTTTGCCTTTAGCAATATTGATGGCTTTAACCTGCTCACAGACCTGATTTTTAAACTGTTTGGTGGTTTGACGCATCGATTCTTCACTGAGACTTTCCGCCTCAGCCAGCAATCTGGCTTTTTCTTCTCCAGTAGCCGATTTTGCCTGTTCACGAAGGGCAGCGGCATCATTTTCCCACTCATTCCCCTTATATTCCATGGTCTTGGCACCTGCTTCAATATCACCCAGTTCCTTAACCGTTCCATCCTTCTTGATCATTTCTTTCAAATCTGAATCACTGGCGCCATAGCCTTCAGCAGAACGATGATCCACCGCCGAAACATCCATTTCTTTAGAGAACTTCTTAACAGCTTCATCGTCAATTACTTCAAGGCCTTCCTTATTAATCTTTGTTGGCAGTTTACCATCGTGGAACTGTTTATAGTACTCTTCATTAAAAATGCGTTTGGTGTCTTCTGCTGGAATATCTTTATATACCGGAATCACTTTACCTGTTTTGGGATCAATCGTTTCTCCAACCTGGACACGATAGGTCTTATCAATATCGTAACTACTCTTATCCCCGCTTTTTATTGTTTCTCCCACATTACCTTCATTGTAACTACCTGCTTTTGTACCGTCTGTGGTACTGCCGGTTTTTTTCGCAAATCCAGTCGGGTCCGCAGCATCAGAGACGTCCATTGTATTGGTTGCCCCAACAGTTTTAACCTGATCTTGCTTAACACCATATTCTTTGGCAATTCGCTCCTTGGCATTTAAATCAGCTATTTCATTTTTGTGCGCCATCTTACTGTTAAATGATTCCCGCAGCGTATCTCCGTCAGTGCCTTTAGCATCATTCATCACATGCATAGCATGTTTGTCCTTCTGCACTTCTTTCATAGCGTCTTCATAGGCTTTTTTAGCATCCGGAGAATCCGGATTCGCCTCCAGATTTTTCTGAGCTGTTTCCAACTCATTGACTTTCTGTTTGCCGGTTTCCCGACCCTTTCTAAACATTTCATCACGCTCAACAGCATCAGCGTTTTTCGTATGATTCTTACGATAGTTTTCAATCAGATCATCTGCTTCTTTACCGGCATTGTCACCCTGTTTTTGAATCATCTTAGTCTGCTTTTCGTAGGCTTCCTTGTCGACTTTCAGTTTTTTATCCGCATCAGGGGTATGGGCCGCATCTCCGGTCTTCGCTTTATCCAGATCATCCGCCACTTCATCTGTCATCTTGGAGGCCTTTCCGGCATCATCGCCAACATCGCCAGCCGTCTTCGCTGCTTTTCCAGCATCGTCGCCAACATCACCTGCTGTCTTTGCTGCTTTTCCAGCATCGTCGCCAACATCTCCGGCCACTTTCGCTGCTTTTCCGGCATCATCGCCAACATCTCCGGCCACTTTCGCTGCTTTTCCGGCATCGTCGCCAACATCACCTGCCATCTTTGCTGCTTTTCCAGCATCGTCGCCAACATCTCCAACCATCCTTGATGCTTTTCCGATGTCGTCACTTACCTCACCGGCTGTCTGCGACGCTTTTTGAGCAAGTTTTTTATTAATTTTGTTAACCGCCTGATCAGCACTTTCTTCAACAATCAAGCCTGGTTTTCCTGCTTTTCCCGGTTTTGTGGTGGTTAAATCATCTATTTTTGAACCAACAACATCTACCAGATCACCCAGTTTTTTCGAGGCAAATTTGGCTGATTTTTTAGCCAATGCAATTCCTTTTTCTCCTGCTTTTTCAATTCCCAACGAAAAAATTTCATCAACCACTACTTTTTCCATTGCTGCTCGTGTTGCTTCCAGCCCAGATTTCCCTTCATCGATCCCTTTTTTGACGTTATTAAGCGCTTCCAATACAGTCATCCCATACTCTGATGCGCCACCGGTCGCAATACCAATCGCAGCTCGACCAACGATCCCAGAATAAGACGTATTACCATCTTCATCTTCACCTGTCACAACGTTTCTGATCGTTTCAACATTGGCTTTCATTGCCGAATTAATATCCTTATACCACGGATCTTCTTCCCATCGTTTTCCAGAATCGCCAGTTGTTCGACCTTCAATGCGGCCCTCGATAACTTTTTTAATTTTCTCCAGTTGTTCGTTATCCAATTCTTTTCCGGCCAGCATATCGTCTTTTAATTTCTGCAAAGCCCCATCTACATCGCCAGCACCCCCTGGAGTACCAATATTATATTTATCGGCAATTGCCTGAATCTGATCAACCCTCTTATAATCATCCAAGGCCTTGTCAATCGCCTTACTGTTGGCATCTGTACGATTGGCAAATTTCTCCATTGTTTCCTGAGAAATCGCCTTATCTACTGCCAGATCCTTTTGCCATTGTTCAAACTTTTTGGGATCAAAATAATTTCCAGTCTCAGTATTAATCCACTCTCCCGTTTTTCCGTCATACTCTAGCTCATAGGTTTGCCCATCTGTCGCTCCTATCAGAACCTTTCTGTCACCATCTTTAGGAAGCGAAGGATCTGGAACACTTTCATTTTCAGTCCCCTCAAAGGTTTTAGGTAATGACCCGTCATCAGAGTTTCCTGTCGTTGGCTCACTATCCGGCCCGTCCACAGGATGTTTTTCTAAAGTATTCATCGGATCTTCTGGTCCGATTACATCGGAATCCTCAGTCTTTCCGCCGATTTCTGTGCCGCTTCCATCTGTTGGTTCAGCTTCGATCGGTTCATCCCATTTTTTCGGTCCATATTTTTCTGCAGTTTTAGGGTAGGGTTGACCTAAAGGCGGTTCTTCCGGCTCCAGTTTTCCCGCTCCAAACGGGGTAACTTTGCCTTCTCCAAAAGGATTGGTCATTCCGGTATCTTCTTCCGGATCTCGCCAGTGTTTTCCATTCCGATCATAACCGTCAGCATTGTAACCACTCCAATGATAGCCTTCTTTATCGTATCCCTGACGATTATAACCCCAGGGATCATAACCGCTGCGATTGTAGCCTTCATAATCAAAACCTTGTTGGTCATAACCATCTTTATCATAACCATCAGCGTTAAAGTCCTTACGATTATATCCGTTTTCGTCGTAACCTTCCCTGTTGTAGCCGTCCTTATCAAAACCCTCTTTGTTGTACCCCTCCTCGTCAAAACCCTTCTTATCAAAACCTTCTTTATTCAGGCCATTCTTATCGAAACCATTTTTGTCATACCCCTCTTTATTATAGCCATCTTTATCAAAACCATTTTTATCATAGCCGTTCTTGTCAAAGCCGTTTTTATCATATTTTCCATAATCTTCTCTGGCATTGCCATATTTATCAAAACCATTTTTATTATAGCCCTCAGCATCATAACCATTTTTGTCATAGCCTTGGGCATTGTAACCCTCTTGGTCATAACCCTGGGCATCATATCCCTCTTGGTCATATCCCTGGGCATCATATCCCTCTTGGTCATAACCTTCGGCATCATATCCCTCTTTGTCATAACCTTGAGCATCATATCCCTCTTTGTCATAACCTTCGGCATCATATCCCTCTTTGTCATATCCTTGGGCATTGTAACCTTCTTTGTCATATCCTTGGGCATCATATCCCTCTTTGTCATATCCTTGGGCATTGTAACCTTCTTTGTCATATCCTTGGGCATCATATCCCTCTTTGTCATATCCTTGGGCATCATATCCCTCTTTGTCATAGCCTTGGGCATTGTAACCTTCTTTGTCATATCCCTGGGCATCATATCCCTCTTTGTCATAGCCTTGGGCATTGTAACCTTCTTTGTCATAACCCTGGGCATCATATCCCTCTTTGTCATATCCTTGGGCATTGTAACCCTTCTTGTCATAACCTTGGGCATCATATCCCTCTTTGTCATAACCTTCGGCATCATATCCCTCTTTGTCATAACCCTCGGCATCATATCCCTCTTTGTCATAACCCTCGGCATCATATCCCTCTTTGTCATAACCTTCGGCATCATATCCCTCTTTGTCATAACCTTCGGCATCATATCCCTCTTTGTCATAACCTTCGGCATCATATCCCTCTTTGTCATAACCTTCGGCATCATATCCCTCTTTGTCATATCCTTCGCTATCATAGCCCTTTTTATCATATCCCTCAGAATCATAACCTTTTTTGTCATAACCCTCAGCATCATAGCCATTCCGGTCATATCCTTCGGCATCATATCCGTTTTGGTCATATTCTTTGTCCAATGTACTTTCTTCAGTCAGAATTTCATCCGCTGCAGCAGCTTGTTCAACCCCTTCTGAATACGTATCTTCACTGTCCAAAACGCCCGAAATATCCACTTCCATTATTCCGGAATCGGACGCAATCAGTGTTTCATCTGGTACGGCATCCGTATAACTTTCAGTCTTTCTGAACTTTTCATCGATCATTCCCGACACATCGATTACCGTTTGTCCGGGTCCTGTATCAAGCGTATCCTCTTCCGGCATTACCCCGCTAAAATCAGACATTGTCTCGGACATCTGATTCTTTTGCGTTAACCCTACCGAGCCATCTGTACCAATTCCCGCACGCTCATTCCCTTTTAACCCTGAGCCCACAGTTTCGGAACCACTAACTGAGGTGCCACCACTCATTGTTCCACCAGACCCGCTGCTCATTGAACCACCAGTGCCGCCGCTCATTGAGCCACCAGACCCGCCGCTCATTGAACCACCAGACCCGCCACCACCGGCCAAACCTGCCAGCGCACCAAGAGCGGTAACCAGCAGTCCCGGAACAATCACACCTGTAACGGCCTGAGTGTTATTTTCCGGTCCCGGAATATTTCCAACTGAACCAATGACAGATGTTGAATCACCATAATTTACGATTCCATTATTTAAGGAATCCTGGCCGTATTCACTAGAGTCATTAGAAACTGGACTTTCCGCAAATCCTTCACCCGTCACTTCACTGGGATTTGTATTTGAAATAACCGAATCTATATCCGGAGCCTGACCACCAATCAAACCATTTTTTTGCAGGGCGTTCAAGGCGACTTGGGTATACTCAGTCGCAGCTGCCAAACTCTGTTCCTGACTGTTAACCTCTATTCCGACTTCAGTTACAACCATAAAGTCATCAATCACCACCGCCACCAGCACTTCATAATCCATGATATAACGCCTGACCTCACCGCCATTCATTGGTGTGGTTGCACTTCCGGTACTGCCCGAATAATCAAAAAGACGTTCATTAACAGCTGTAATTTCCTGGGCAGAAAGGGGGCCCAGGACAGAAATAGAAGTAATCTCACCCTGCAGGTCTCCATAGCAATAATCAACATCAAGACCATATCCGGTGACACTCTCAACTACAGAATCCGCACTTAATCCCAGACTCCCGGCAACATCAGAAACTACGTCTGCCACTGTCTGAGCTTTTACCTGTTCAGCAAAAAAAATATTGAAATTTAAAAAAATCAAAACTATTACAGCCAGTAATTTGATATTTCGGCCTTTTATTTGTCTCATTATTTCGCCTCCGTCTATGGAATTAAAGCTAAAAGCATCATCCAGGAAGTTGAAAATACAAGGCCCAAAAATGTTGGAATCAGGACATTTTTCATCCCTTTTCCACCAAGCTTAATTATTTCGGTCCCTGAATTAGCCGCCGAAGTCGTGATTGCTGTTGCCGCAAAAGGCATAATGGCATTCCATCCCAAGAGAAAAAACGCCAGCAAAGCCAGTACTGTAAAAGGAATCATAAAAACGATTCCTTTAGATACTGCCTGTCTGGAAAAGTTATTTCCGTATTTTTCAGTTAAACTGTAATTGAACTGCCGAAACAAAACCAGCAACAGTACAATCAAACCTCCTCCTATCAATACTGACACAAGAACTGCGCCAATGAGGTGCAGGATACTGAATGGACTAACGTCCAGGCCTGTCATGATTCCAAAAGCCAGAAAACACAAAGTATAAGGCCATATTATTGCATTTGCAGATTGATTCCCCATCTTAATCTCTCTTTCTTTTAAAACCCGACCTGCCCCAGTAACCCCCAGGCAAAAAGCATGACGGCTCCGCAAATTGTCGTCAGAATCACACTTAAAGCTGTTGCATCCCCTGATAGTTCTTTAATAGTAAAGAGCATGGGGCGCAAAGACCATAAAACGCCTGTGATGCCAAAGGCAACGGAGGTATTCCATCCCAGAAGCAGTGAGAAAAAAATGCCGCAAAGTGAATAAATAAGCGTCACTGAATAACCCAGAGAAAAGTTAGATAAGGTCCACTGCAGATCCAGATTTCTTTTTTGTGCCTGTGCCAGGACATGTACAAGGGCTGCAAGTAAAGCCACTCCTGCCGTTCCCATTATCAGGCCCAACATTGCCATAATAATCAGCCGCTCCATTCCAATAACACCTGTTCTGAAAAGATCAATTCCCGACTGCAGAAAAAAAAGTGTAAATGCCAGTCCAGATATTAAGAAGCCATATGGCCAAGGCAAGGTAACCATCCTTTTTTTAATCACCTCACCTGGATTCGCAATCATTTTTATCAACATGACGATCTGTGAACTCTCCTGTCTCTCCATTTTTTCTCCCTTTCCTCTCTATCTGACAATCAAAAAAACACTGACAACACAGACCAAACTTCCTAAACGCTGTCTTTAGCGTTTAATGTTATCTGCTTCCCAGTGTTTAAAAGCCAGTCCGGTTCCACTTTTCTTATTATTCCCCTAACTAATACAAAATATTCATATTTTATTCAATACTTTGACTACCTAATGAATATGACGATGATGGATATCCGGAAGATGTTGATGGCTGTGATGATGTTCTTCATGTTCATGAGCATGGGAATGTTCACCATCAAAATCATCATGCTGGTGATCATGGTGCTTATCATCATGGCAATGCTGGTGCTCATGGGCTACCGCTTCATGCCGATGGTCATGAGCGTGATCCTCAGATACCGTAAAATAGGTTCCAGCCAGCATAAGCATCAGGGCGGCAGCAAAAGCGATACTGAGTCCCGTCCCGAAAATTATCCAGGAAATGACAACCCCCATAAAAGGTGCAGCTGCATAATAGGCACTTGTTCTGGCAGCCCCCAGCCCCCTCTGCGCCTTAATATAAAATAGAATACTCAAACCGTAGGCAACAAATCCCAACAGCATCGCCAAGAAAATTTCCACCACTGTTGCAGAAAAATGTCCCCAGATCAAAGCGATAACAAGCGCACCCGTTCCTGAACCAAAGCCTTTAAGAATTACCACCTGGGCGGGGTCTTTGCTCGAAAGATTCCGGGTAAAATTATTTTCAAATCCCCAGCAGATGCAGGCCAACAGCACAAAAACCGCACCAATGGAGATTTCCAGCTGCCAGCCTTCTCCCAGGGTTAAAATCATACTCGATAGGGTAATCAGAACAATGGCAATCGTCAGCCTTTTACCAATTGCTTCCCGAAAGAAAATCATGGCAATCAGAGTCGTTGCCACTATTTCAAAATTCCCCAAAAGAGCTGCAGTTGCAGAATTTGTCTGGCTGATTCCGACCATTAAAAAAATCGGAGCCGCAATATCCAAAAGAATCATCAAAACCACAGAAGGAAGTTCTTCTCTTGTTAACGGTGCCTCTTTTTCAGACTGCTTTTTTTTATTTAAAACTACCAAAACAAGCATCCCCACACCGGCCCCAAGATATAAAAATGCCGCCAGATACAAGGGACTCATCTCGTTTACCAACAGTTTTGAAAAGGGCGCATTCAAACCAAAAAGAAGCGCCGCTAAAATTGCATATATTACCCAACGATCCAGTTTCATGTTAAACCCGCTTTCTTTTTCTTAATTATATCATAAAACATTTTCTTTCTTCCACGCTAAAACAAAGGCTTCCAGTGTATAATGTGACCAACTCACAGTCTAGATAAAACATTCTGATATAATAATAAAATATCAAATGAAAATAATCTAGCAGAAAGGAAAAAGGTTCATGGACTATCTGATTGCTTTTCTGGAAGGGATGATCACCTTCATCTCCCCTTGTCTACTGCCCATGCTGCCAGTTTATCTTTCATTTCTGACAGGTCAGCAGGAGGAGCAGTATAAACTTCGAAGCCTTGGCAACGCTCTGGGATTCGTTCTTGGCTTTACTCTTGTCTTTGTAACGCTAGGTGCTTTCTCCGGAACGCTGGGACAGTGGCTCAATGCTTACATCAGCCAGGTCAATCTAATCGCTGGTCTGATCGTTATTCTGTTCGGTCTTCAATTTATGGGCATTTTAAAAATCCCTTTTCTGGACCGCTCCGTAAAACTCAATCATTCCATCGAAAATGTTCATTTCCTGTCTGCGGTCCTCTTCGGTATGGTTTTTTCAATCGGCTGGACTCCCTGCGTTGGTGCATTTTTAGGTTCTGCACTGATGTTGGCGGCAAGTAGTGGTGAGACGCTCAAGGGAATTCTAATGCTCTTATCCTACTCAATGGGTCTGGGTATTCCATTTATATTAAGTGCTCTGGTGATTGATCAGTTAAAGGCTACTTTTAATTTCATTAAGCAGCACTATACACTGATTAATCGGATATCCGGAATCTTTTTAATTCTGATTGGAATTTTAATGGCAACCGGACTTTTTAATTCATTTCTGTCAATTCTGACTTTTTAGGAGACTCTTATGAACAAACAAATAAAAACAATCATTCTGATCGGCACTTTTATTCTGCTGATGGTTGCAGCTGCTTTTTTATACCAATTGCTGAGCAAATCCAATGAACCAGCATCCCCAAGCTCTCAAGAATCCGGTTCCGCAATTGGACAAAACGCTCCCGACTTTCTGGTATTTGATGCTAATGGCAACGCAGTCCGTCTTTCTGATTTCGAAGGTAAACCTATTGTTCTAAACTTCTGGGCGTCCTGGTGCCCTCCATGTCTGTCGGAGATGTATTTTTTTAATGAAGCTTATCTGGAAAAAGGAACTGAGGTGACCTTTTTAATGGTTGATTTGACCGACGGCCAGCGTGAAACTCAAGATGATGGACAAAGGTATGTTGACAGCCAGGGCTTTTCTTTTCCAGTTTATTTCGATCTGGAGCAGGATGCCGGCATTCAGATGGGAATAACCTCCATTCCCACCACTTATTTTATTGATGCCGGCGGCATCATTCAATTTGGCTATCAGGGTGCTATTACCAGTGATTTACTGCTTGACGGTATTAATGAACTTTTAAACCCATAACTGCCAATACTTTCTAACTACAAGGAGATCTTATGAAAAACAATCGTTACCTGTATCTTATCGTTCTTGGCTATTTTCTGCTGGGATTTGTCAATATTCACTTTGCTTTGTTTGGTCTGGTCTGCATGAGCCTCCCCATCATTCTCTTATTTAAAAATACCCAGAAAACCTGGTGTCAGGGATACTGCCCCAGAGCCGGCCTCTTAAACACCATCGGCAAATCTAAGCTTGGCCGGTCTAAACCATCACCCAAGTTTTTTACCCGCGGCAGCATGAAATGGATCATGCTGATCTATTTTGGCATTAGCTTGACATTTATCACCATCTCCACGATTCGAGTAGCTACTGCCGGTGTCGCACCAATGGAAATACTCAAACTCCTGATTGTCATCCCTCTGCCTTTCGAAGTTCCCCAATTAGTGGAATTTTCAGGAATCGCTCCCTGGCTGACCCACCTCTCCTATCGTTTCTATTCAATGATGCTGACAACCACCCTGATTGGTCTTAGCCTTTCAGTTGTTTACAAACCCCGTACCTGGTGTACAGTCTGCCCCATTTCAACCGTTTCCGGTGAATACATTAAATTCCAGAATCAGAGACAAAAAAATCAGGCTTTTGAATAAGCCTGATTTTTTTACAGTTCAATTCCCAGAACGTTTTTGACAATGATTCCAATAATAAAGGATATAACAGCCACCGAAAGACTGATCCCGGCCATGGTCAGAAAATCCCGTTTAAAGGGGGTATTCTTAGCCACTGAAATATAATAATTGAAGACGGCAATAATCAAAACGGCTATGGTTAGTGTAATTGCCAATGCTATCATGAAGGCATCCTGTCCCATGACCAAAAATGGCAAAATCAGTAAGACCACGGTGATCAGATAGGCAAAGCCGGTATAAACCGAGGATTTCAGGGGATTTTTTTCACCATCAGCCTTGGCCTGCAGGTATCCTGAAGCCGACATCGAAAGTGTTGCCGAAATACCGGTAATCAAACCGGCCATGGCGATAATTTTTGTATCCTGCATGGCAAAAGTATAACCCGCCAAAGCACCGGTCAGTTCAACCAGAGCATCATTCATCCCCAGAACCATGCTGCCCACATACTGAAGCCTTTCTTCATCCAACATATTTAGAAGCAGTTCTTCGTGAACCTCTTCTTCATCGATAATTTTTTTGAGTTCCGGTATTTTTTCAACCTGATCACTATAGCCTTCCAGACCTTTTTCTTCGCCCTTTTCTAAAAGCCTCACTGCAAAAGTAAAGCCAAAGATCATACTCATAAAAACGAAAAAATAGACCTTGAGCATATTAGCTTTAATTTTTTTATGTGAATACTCTTCAAACTTTAGGGCATGATTTTTTTCCTCCTCAGCAATTTGAAGAAGAATTTTTCCGTTCTCCCGATCCTTTGACCGACTTCCAATCCGCCGATAAATTTCATAGCTGTCCATTTCATCCTGCTGAAATCTTAAAAACATTTTTTGATCCATAAGTACTCCTCTCCCGATCAATTTTTATGCTATACTATTCTAAAAACGAGGTGATATATAATGCTTGATCAACCCCTAATCCCATTTCTGCAAAGTCACCTGACTTTCTGGCCCCAACTTTCTGAGGAACAAAAAAGCCTGCTCCTCGACAATTCCATCTTAAAAACTTATACGCAGGGCGAAAACATCCACAGTGGCGACAATGATTGTGTTGGTGTGCTCCTCATCAAATCCGGCGAACTTCGCACTTATATTTTATCAGAAGATGGCCGGGATATCACCCTATATCGACTGAACGAAGGTGAAGTCTGTATTTTATCAGCCTCCTGCATCCTATCCAACATTACCTTCGATGTTCATATAGACGCTGAAAAAGCATCATCTGTTATTTTAATCAATGCATCAATTTTTCAAAAGATTTGTTCTCAAAATATTTATGCCGAAAATTTCTCCTATAAATCAGCCATCGATCGTTTTTCCGATGTTATGTGGGCAATGCAGCAGATACTCTTTATGAGCTTCGACAAACGCCTGACTATTTTTCTTTTGGATGAAGTCTCCAAATCGGGCTCCAACGTCATTGCCATGACCCATGAACAAATTGCCAAATATGTAGGATCAGCCCGGGAAGTCGTATCGCGGATGCTCAAATATTTTGAAAAAGAAGGTTATGTCAAACTCTCCAGAGGTAAAATCGAAGTGATTGACAAGGTCAATTTGCGGGAGATGATTTAAACCGTTAAAAAAAACAGAAGCCTGGACTTTACACGTTTGTAAATATCAGACTTCTGTTTTTTATTTTCAGCTCCACCTGTTTGGTAAATTTCAGCCACGATTAAAGGCTGACCCTTTTCGGATCAGCCTAAGAGAGGAGTGTGTAAATATGAGGAATAAATCCTTATGCTTCCAGCATTTTTAAAATATCAGCTTTGGGTTTAGCACCAACAACCGTTTTAACAATCTTTCCATCTTTAAAAACAGCCAGCGTCGGAATAGACATCACCCGGAATTGTGAGGCCAGTTCTGGTTGTTCGTCAACATTGATTTTGCCAACTTTAGAATGGCTGACTTCATCGGCAATTTCGTCAACAATCGGTGAAACCATTTTACAAGGGCCACACCATGGTGCCCAAAAATCTACCAATACGGGTTTATCTGACTGTACAACTTCTTTTTCAAAATTTTCTTTAGTTACAGTTAATACGCTCATTTGTAATCTCCTTGTTCGTTCATTTGTTGAGATTATTATAACGCCTGCCGACTTTTATCTCCGTAACAAAGTCACATTAAAAATGTTTTTTCAGCAATTATTAATAGGCACTGCCCATCAACTGTTATGCTGTCAGAAAGCTCTCGCCTTTTAAGATCGTATCTTGGATAACATAGTCGGATATGCCTAATGCTCTTCCGACGTTCTCGAACATCAGATTAAGCAGCCCCTTTTCATCTATTTTCAGATTACCGGCAAGATATGACTTGACCAGCTCTTTGCACCCTGAAAAAATATACATATTTCGGAAATACAATTCTTCATCTGATATCCCCAGGTTTAAGAATTTGACAAGTCTATCATTATGAGGCATAAAACGGGTATAAGTCTGCATATCATCCTTAGCGGTACGATCTACCAGGCTAAAATACATATCTTTATACGTTTCATTCATAAGCTGCGGGAAAAAGAAGTGAAAACTCAAATAAAAAGCCAGTATTTCATTTCCCTGCGCTGCTTCAGCTCCTTTTTCAAGTGCTGCAAGTGTCATTTCTCCAAAAATCTCATATAAAATTTCCTGTTTCCGTGGGAAATGATAATTGACCAGACTTAGATTTATCCCTAACTGATCAGCAATTTCCTTCATTGTTGTTTTCTCAAAACCATTTTCGACAAAAAGCTCAAAGCTTGTATCACATATTTTTTCTCTTGTTGATTTTTCAAATTTCATCTTATCCGTCCCTTTTTACATTCAGAAGGATTATTTCCGAATAATCTAAACTGTCAGCTGCCACCTTTGCCGTTTCCAGATATTTTTGGATACAAGTCGTCGGAACCCCGTTCATACTGAGGTTCAATCGATTAATTTCAACAATAACTTCTTCCCAGGTCATATCAATCATCCCTGCAAAATAATTTTTTACCAGTTCCATTACACTTCCGTATATAAAGAGTTTTTTACCAAAGTTATGTACCTCATCAAGGTCTTCTGTTTCCACAATCGGATAGTAAAACAACTCTAAAACATCGCCTAAATTTAATACTCTCTCGTCTCTAGCTATAACTTCTGAAATAAAAGTCCCCGTTGGTCGATCACAATTAATAGCCTTATAAAAAATATGATTAAAGACCAGTTGTTTAACCACATCGTCTTCCTCAACATTATCATCGACTAATTCAGCGACTTGTTCAATTAACCGCTTAATCAGCACTTTCACCAGGTCTGCCTTGACGGGAAAATAGTAGTTAATCAAGCTCTTCGGCTTCCCGGTTTTTTCGGAGATTAATAAAAACTTAGTCTCTTTGTAACCCTTTTCATAAAATAACTCTTCGCAGCCCTGGATAATAATATCCCGGGTAGTCATGCCCGTATTCCCAGATTCCATTTTCCCTCCCTATAAGTAATTCCTTAAATCATTGTACTTTCTCATTTACCCTAACAATGTTATGCTTATCTAATTATTATAATATTTTTGTGTTTTACTTGTCAATGCAATTTTAGTAAATTCTCCAAAAAACTACAAAAAGAAGTTTAAACTTCTTTTTGCAGTAAATCCCTGACTACCTGACCGGCAATCATCAACCCAGCCACAGATGGTACAAAAGCAATACTACCAGGCGGCGTTTCTCTGATAACCGGCTCTTCAGTGGAAAATAAAACTTTTAATGATTTTATCTCTCTTTGTCTTAATTCTCTGCGCATAACTTTGGCCAGGGGGCATACTGAAGTCTTATACAGGTCCACAATCTCAAACCTGGAAGGGTCCAATTTATTTCCGGTTCCCATACATGAAATAATGGGAACCTCAGCTTTTTTCGCCTCTACAATCAGACTTATTTTGGCAGAAACCATATCGATGGCATCTACGACATAATCATAGCCCGAAAGATCAAATAGATGTACACATTCTTCAGTATAACATCGATGTACAGGATTAATAACAGCCGCCGGATTTATGGATAAAAGTCTTTTTGCCATTACTTCGACTTTTACCTGTCCAATGGTATCCTGTGTTGCCATAATCTGCCGATTCAGGTTGGAAGGATCAACCACGTCCTTATCAACCAGTGTTAAACTGCCCACGCCGCTTCTGATTAGACCTTCAGCCACAAATGAACCAACTCCACCTACGCCAAATAAAATAACGCGAGCATTCTTAAGCTTATCCAGCCCATCTTGACCAATTATTTTTTTTGTCCGGTCAAAAATATTCTCTCCCGGCTGCATTACATCCGCTCCGGTGCCTCAACCCCAAGAATTCCCAGTGCATTTTGCAATACCTGACGCACAGCTTTAATTAAATGAACGCGGGCTTTCATCAAATCTACATCCTCAACCCGGACGCGACAGGCATTATAGAAGCTGTGGAAACCGGCTGCCAAATCAATCGTATAGCGGGTAATCCGACTGGGATCCATTTTTTCTTCAGCAATCAGAATCTCTGATGGAAAATCTGATAGAATTTCCAGTAGATTCATTTCTTCCTTCTCAACCAGGCAGCTATAATCAGCAGGCTCGCTTAAATTGACAGCCTCATCCATCTGGCGGAGAATACTGCAAATCCGAGCATGAGCATATTGAACATAAAACACAGGATTATCATTGGACTGCTCAATGGCCAGGTCCAAATCAAAATCAAAATGTGAATCCGGTGAACGCAGGTTAAAGAAAAATCGGGTCGCATCTACGCCGACTTCTTCGATCAGATCTGTCAAGGCAATAGCTTTTCCTTTACGTTTTGACATTCGCGCCACTTCACCATCTCGAAGAAGACGAACCAACTGCATAATAACCACTTCGAAATTATCTGCATTAACACCAACAGCGGTTAAAGCACCTTTCAGCCGGGCCACATGGCCGTGATGATCAGCACCCCAGACATTGATGCAGCGATCGAATTTACGGTCCACAAATTTATTCATATGATAGGCAATATCAGCCATAAAATAAGTCGGCAATCCATTTGCTCGAATCAGGACATCGTCCTTTTCCGAACCAAACTCTGTCGCCTTAAACCAAAGCGCCCCGTTCTCTTCATATGCGTAACCGCCTTCTTTTAAGGCTTTTATAGTTTCATCGATAGCACCGCTGTCATAAAGACTTTGTTCTGAAAACCAGACATCGTAATTAATGCCATAGACCCCAAGATCACTTTTCATTTTATCCAGGTTTTTATTAAGGGCATATTCAATCAGGACTTTCTTACGGTCTGCTTCTTCCCATGCAAGATAGGCATTCCCGTTAATGGCAATAAAATCACGCATATGTTCCGTAATATCCTCACCCTGATAGCCATCTTCCGGAAAGGGAATATCCTCTCCTAAAAGCTGGCGATACCGAGCATCTAATGAATCGCCAAATTTCGCAATCTGATTGCCGGCATCATTGATATAGAATTCTCTGGTTACATCATATCCTGACCATGAAGCGATAGAAGCCAAAATATCACCGATTGCACCGCCACGAGCGTTACCCATATGCATTGGACCGGTTGGATTAGCCGAAATAAATTCCAGGTTATAGGTTTTACCGGCATTTTTCTGGCTTTTTCCATAACCATCACCACGGTCTTTAATTTCTTCCAGCACCTGATAATGCCATTCCGGCTTCAGTCTGAAATTGATAAAACCAGGGCCGGCTATTTCCACTGATGCCACCGAGCTATTCTCGATTTCAAGATTATCAATCAAAGCTTCAGCTATAAATCGAGGCGCTTTTTTCGCCTGTTTGGGCAGCTGCATTGCAATATTAGTGGAGTAATCCCCATGTGTTTTTTCTCTGGGAACTTCCAGAAAAATTTCCGGCTTTTCGTCAATGCTAAAAGCCCCGGAAGCGATTGTTTTATCGAGCCCCTGAGCAATAATATCCTTTAATTCCTCGCTTAATTTTTCCCGTATGTACATTCTTAATTCCTTTCATTCTGCCATTATAAGATACAAAAGGAGAAGCGTGGCTTCTCCTTTTGGCTAGCTTTTACTGGGTTATTTTAATATTTAAGACGTTTTCTGAGTTCACAATGCCTTCAATTTCAATATTATAATCAATCATCACCTTGGTCGGCTCGCTCTTATCATTATAATTAACAAACACGTCCTTTGTCAGTATTCCCATCGCGACCTCACCGTAAGGTGTCGAATACCAGGTTGTATTTCTTTTTCCGCTTTCGAATTCCATCACCGAATTGGTTGTTCCTAAACGAATTACCGAAACCTTCTGTCCATCGAGACAGACGGTCGTCGTCGTTCCTTCCATGCCTGATACTTCTGATTCTGTATAAGTTACACATAATCGATCGGATTCTCTATAAAACTGACCTTCAGTGAGAAACTCCAGGGTATCCTTGTTTTCTTCTTCATTTTTAACGGTTCCTGAAATGGACAACCATACTTTTTTTCTTTCCTCAGTCATCTTTTCTCCTTGGGGTTTAATCTCACACTATTAAACCATTGATTGACAGTTTTATCAAGAAATTTTCTTTTTTTCCTTAAAATCAATTAATCTTCATTTAAAGAGAGCTACACCTGAACGGTCACACGTTTTCTTTTTGCCGAATGGATAATCCGTTCCACCAGTTCCTCATAGGGAATCCCGGTAGCTTCCCACATTTTAGGATACATACTGATATTGGTAAATCCTGGTAAGGTATTGACTTCATTGATATAAATATCACCCTCGTCGGTCAGGAAAAAATCAACCCGCGACAAACTTGATCCTTCAATGGCTTCAAATGCTTGTACAGCATACTTTCTGATTTGCTCCATGGCTTTTTCATCAATCTGAGCTGGAATAACCACTTTTGAATCCTCCTGATCCGAGTACTTGGCCTCATAATCATAGAATTCTTTCGAAGGAATTACTTCTCCGGCAATAGAAGCTATAATTTCACCATCTTCTTCAAGCACCGCACATTCGATTTCTTTACCTTTAACAAAGGCTTCAAGAATAATTTTATGATCGAATACCAGTGCGATATCCACCGACTCAAGGAGTTCCTGACGATCATGCGCCTTGCTGATCCCCACACTGGATCCCATATTGGCAGGTTTTACAAAAATCGGATAGCCAAGGGTTTTCTCTGCCTTTTCAATGAGTGTTTCTTTTTCTTTTTGCCAATGATTTTCTCTAAAGTACATATATTTGCCCGTTGGAATTCCCACACTTTCAAACATTACCTTGGAAAAAACCTTGTCCATACCAACAGCTGAACTTAAGACCCCGCATCCCACATAAGGCTTATTGAGCATTTCAAAAACCCCCTGGATCGTTCCATCCTCACCCATTGGTCCGTGCAGTACCGGAAAAAATACGTCAATATCTGAGAAAATCGGATCGGCAAAAAATGAAAAATCTCCAGTTAAGTGCATCATGCTCTCTTCCCAGCTGCCATCTTTTATATGTTTATAATCTCCGCTATAGATATACCATTTTCCTTTTCTGGTAATACCAATCGTAGTAATATTAAATTTTTCAGTATCGATGACTTTAAGTACATTATAAGCCGAAACACAGGATACCTCGTGTTCTCCTGACTGGCCACCAAAAACGACTCCCAGATTGAGCTTATTCGCCATAAGTTCTACTCCTTAATCTATTGAATACATTCCAGAAATTCTTCTTCTGTAATCACTGTAATTCCATTCTGCTTGAAAAGTTCTACCGTAACACCATCGCCTTTAACCTTTTTCCCCTGAAAACTGCCGTCATATATGACACCGCAGCCACAGGAAGGACTGTTACTTTTCATCACTGCAATTTTTGCACCAGTCACTTTTGCCGTATCCAGTGCCCGCTCTGCCCCCAATTTAAAAACCTCAGTTAAGTCTTCACCCTTAATGGAAAAAACTTTTCTCTCCCCGTCAACTGTTCTGACCTCTGAACAGTCTCTAGGAGTTGGAAGACCACCCAGTACTTCCGGGCAAACTGCAATCGCCTGACCTTTCAACAGCAATTGGCGCAGTTCCTCAACCAATGATCCCTTTTCCTGATAATTAATTTCCATTCCTAAAAGACAACCCGATACCAGAATTTTCTCTTTGTTCTCGATCGCCTTTTTCAGCACCAAAAAATCCTGTTGATTCATACAAACCCCTCTTTCACTTCTTATTCAATTCATTTTCACGATAAATCCAGGCCCCCCGTTTGAAGACCATTTTATAAATCATGTCTTTCAGCACAATTTCACCGGTTTTGACAACTGAATCTGGAGCAATTTTGATATTGTCAGCGATTTTTGCACCCATCCCGATTTTCGTATCCGACCCAATCTCTACGGAAGCACCAATGATCGCCCCAGGCTCCACTACAACATTTTTTTGAAGACTTGAGTCCCGCTCAACAATCACACCAGTCCCCAAACGACAGCCTTCATCGATTCTTACCGCTTCACCAACGATCACACCAGCGCCTATAAAAAGGCCCTCTCCAAGTATAGCGGTTTCATCAATTACGGCACTTTTATGGATACTTGATTTTATCATAAAATTATATCTCCTGACAGATTTTTCCTTACTTTTTGCGAATTCTCAAGCCTTTGGGATAGTGATTTTTGATCTTTTTTTCACTGGCTTTTCCAAAACCAAGCGGATATCCCTGATAGGTTAAAAGAACCCATCCGGATTTCTGGTCTTCTTCAATTATTTCCCCTTTTAAATACTGATAACTCATTTCTTCGGAAGAAAGGTTAAAACTATTTAAAACCATTTCTTCTGTCAAAAACATGGCCAGCGCATAGGAGGGTTCAAAACGATTCTTTTTGAGCTGTCCCAGGTGCAATCCCGGTCTCAAAACCTTTAAACCACTGATTGAATCGGCACTAATTCCCTGGGGGAACTGATAAAGATGGTCGCCTGACTGATACAGATTTTTTGAAAAAGACACTTGATATTCCGGCCTGATCATCTCAGATAAAAAGACCTGATAATTTTTCAAATCCTGCTTGGCAGCTTTTTTAAACCGCCCTTTAGGTGAAGCTTTAAGACCACTCTCATGTTCTTGAGATGCTTTTTCTTTTTTCAGTCTCGCGATGAAGTGCCCTTCCCCCTGAACATGCATGGGCATGATCCGCAGGGTTTTATCAAGCTCCTTCAAATTATTTTTACTCCACTCCGGATGCCCTGAATCATTTAAGCCCGTAAGACTTATCCTTTCCAGAGAAAACGATTCTTGATTCAGAAAGTCCTCGATCACCTGTTCATTTTCCTCAGGCGAGAATGTACAAGTAGAGTAAACCAAAATCCCCTCCGGTTTTAACAGGCGGCTTGCCGACTCAAGAATTTTTTCCTGTTTTCCCACACACCGTTCAACCCGCTCGATGCTCCAGTCGTTTAAGGCACCGGGATCTTTGCGAAACATCCCCTCACCGGAGCAGGGCGCATCCACCAGAATTTTATCGAATTTCTCATAAAAAACAGAAACCAGCCGTTCCGGAAATTCATTGGTCACCAGTACATTCCCGATACCCATCCGTTCAATATTGGTCGATAAAACCCCAGCCCGGGAATTTACCAGCTCATTGGCTACAAGCAATCCCTCGCCCTGCAAGGCTGCACCAATTTGGGTGGACTTCCCTCCTGGTGCGGCACAAAGATCCAGGACCCAATCACCTGGGGAAACATCAAGGGCTTCCACGGCTGCCATCGCCGTGGGCTCCTGAACGTAATAAAGACCTGCGTAATAAAATGGATTTTTACCAGGACGCACAGAGGCATCAATAAAAAAACCGGTCTCACACCAGGGAACTCGATTCGTTTCAAAGGGCAGTATTCTTTTTAATTGTTCGGGAGCGATCTTGAGGGTATTGGTTCTGAGCCCTTTTATTTCCTCACGATCGTAAGTCTCAAGAAACGCCTCATATTCAGGTCCCATCAGTTCTTTCATTTTTTCCTTAAATGCCTGTGGCAGTTCCATCCTTACCTCCTGAGTTATAGTATTTTTAATTATACTTTCTTCACTCAAAAATTACAAATCCTTTCCCTGAAAAACAAGCTTTCTCACTAAAAAAGCAGGGAAAATCCAGTATTCTGAATTCATACCCTGCTTCTATCGCCTTCAGGCCATTTAACTTTTAATACTACAAACACCTATCTTTTAGGCTTGGCAAAAATCATCCGCCCGGCAGATGTCTGTAAAATACTGGTCACAATAACAATGGTCGAGCTGCCGATATAGCGTTTGCCGTTTTCAACTACGATCATCGTTCCATCATCCAGATAGGCAACCGCCTGACCGTTATCTTTTCCGGCTTTGACAAGCAGTACTTTCATTTCCTCACCCGGCAACACAATTGGTTTAACCGCATTAGCCAGCTCATTCATATTAAGCACTTCTATCCCCTGAACAGTGGCTACCTTATTAAGATTATAATCGTTGGTTACGATTTTTCCCTTAGTAGATTTAGCCAGTTTAATCAGTTTTGAGTCCACTTCGTTGACATCGTCAAAATCTTCTTCAGTGATTTGAACTTCAATATCCAATTCCGTCTGAATTTTGTTCAAAATATCCAAGCCTCGTCGGCCGCGGTTTCTTTTCAGTTCATCCGCCGAATCCGAAATCAGCTGCAGTTCATTAAGGACAAAAACCGGTATCACCAGCGGTCCTTCAACAAATCCAGTCTGGCAGATATCAAAAATACGACCATCAATAATTACACTGGTATCCAAAAGCTTGGGAATTGCACAGTTCTTCTTTTTTGTATTCTTTTTGACTTCAACCGGAGCGGTTCCCGGTTCTTTTTCTTTTCGCAGTCCCTGAAACGCCAGCAGAATATCGTCTCTTTTCTTCATCGGAATTGTAAACCCGATATAGCCAAGGACAATATAAATCGCAATGGTCAGAACTCCACTCACCCATGGAATTGGGATTTGCATCAGTGCAATACTGATCAGCATCGCAATCAGAAGACCAATCACCAGGCCAATAATGCCGAAACTCACATCAACCAGCCGTACATTTTCCAGACTTGCCTCGATAATTTTAGACAAATGCTTGACTGCTTTTAAAAAAAGCGGAAATAAAATAAAAAAGATAAGACCAAATAGTAAAACAAGCGCAATATAAATTGCAATTTCCAGTTCTGTGCTTAAATTTACAGATTCCTGAAACCACCCGCTTGTGATTGTCAGATTTGCAGCTCCTACCCCCAGAAGCATTCCAACCAGGGCAAACAGCACTCTAAATATTTTCTGCATTCTTCTTCACCCCCTTTCTGTCTTAAACTAAATTATACCATTCAATTCTTAAGGATTTATCTTTTATTGTCCCTTTCCTCTAAATATCCTAATTCCCAATTCTACCAGCGCTTTTTCCGACTAAAAAAAAGCCACCTTCATTGCAGCACAGGAAACCTGCGTTGCAATGAAGGTGGCTTTTTTCTATTCTTCGCTTTCCTCACAGACAGCATCATTGATGATACCTACGATTTCATCCTTATCTCGTTTTTCAATCAAAATCATCTCACTGACCAAAAAATTTCTGGCACTGTTAAGCATTTTCTTCTCACCAGTCGACAGTCCTTTTTTACGGTCCAGCAAAATCAGATTTTTTACCACTTTGGCGACTTCGAAAATATCACCTGTTTTAAGATGCTCCAGATGATCCCGGTACCTTCGGTTCCAATTTTTTTCCATTTCATCCATTGGAGCATTCATGGACTCCAGCATTTCACTGATCGCATCCTTCTCGACGACTGTCCTAACGCCAATCTCATCGACCTTATCTACTGGAATTAAGATCTGCAGCCCTTCTGAAACAATTTGCATAATGTAATAAGTATTTATCTCGTCAAAAATCTCACGCTCTTCGATTGCTTCAATGATGCCTGCGCCGTGCATTGGGTAGACAATTTTATCACCAATTTTGTACATATAACCACTCCCATCATTGATAGTTATTTCATTATACCATAAAAAAAAGGAATAAGCCTTTTATTTTATAAAAAGTTTATTCCAGTGTCAATCTTTTTTTTAAACAATCATTGATAAACCAATTCGTTTTCTGTCAAGATCCAGAGAAATCACTTTAACACTCACCACATCACCTAATGAAACCGCCTCTGACGGGTGCTTGATAAAGGAATCGGTAATTTGGGATATATGGACCAGCCCATCCTGGTGAACACCGATATCCACGAAAGCACCAAAATCAATCACGTTACGAACTGTTCCTGTAAGCTCCATCCCCACAGACAAGTCTTCCATTTTCAGGACATCTGATCTGAGATGGGGCTTTGGCGCCGATTCTCGGGGATCCCGACCAGGTTTTCTCAGTTCCTTAACAATATCATAAAGTGTTGGGACCCCAACTCCCAGCTCGTCAGCAAGATCGGCATAGCTTTTTTTGATCACCAGCTCCTGTTTCCCCAAACTCGCTTTATCAATTCCATTCATCAGCAAAAGCTTTTCCACAGATTTATAAGATTCAGGATGAACACCGGTGTTATCAAGAAGGTTATCGCCGTCATCGATTCTTAAAAAGCCGGCACACTGTTCAAAGGCTTTGGCTCCCAGACCTTTTACTTTTTTAAGTTCATTGCGATTTTTGAATGTGCCATTTTCCTGACGGTATTTCAAAATATTGCCGGCTATCGTTTTGTTAACCCCAGCCACATATTTTAACAGGGCTACTGAGGCTCTGTTGACATTAACACCCACATTGTTGACGGCATCTTCAACCGTTGCTTCCAGCATCCGTTCCAGCTCTTTCTGATTGACATCATGCTGATACTGTCCCACTCCAATATGCTTGGGATCGATTTTAACAAGCTCCGAAAGCGGATCCTGGAGTCGTCCGCCAATCGAAATAGCACCACGCAGGGAAACATTAATATCCGGATATTCTTCAGTTCCCAGTTCCGAAGCTGAATAAACTGAAGCACCTGCCTCATTAACTACAATATAGGCAACAGGATGTTTAGCTTTTTTAATGACTTTAGCCACAAACTGTTCCGATTCCCGGGAGGCGGTTCCATTGCCGATGGCAATAATATCGACTTTAAACTTATCAATCAGTTCAAGCAGCTCCTTTTCGGCTTTTTCTTCCTGGCCTTTGGAGAATACCGGATAAATGGTTGTCGTCGCCAGTACCTCTCCCATTTTATCAAGAACTGCAATCTTGCAGCCGGTTCGAAAGGCCGGGTCAAAGCCCATAGTTACCTTGTCTTTAAAGGGCGGCTGCAGCAGGAGTTTCTTTAGATTCAAGGCGAACAGCTTAATCGCCCCTTCTTCGGCCCGCTCTTTTAACAGTGCTCTTATTTCTCTTTCAATAGCCGGGGCAATCAGTCTGGAATATCCATCCTCAATGGCCATTTTTACATGAACCGCCGTCTTGTCCCGTAAATTTTCTTTAAGCAGATAACTTTCAATTTCTTCAACCGGTGCCAATACTTTGACATTTAACACTTTTCGTTTCTCGCCCCGATTAACAGCGAGAATCCGATGGTCCTTGATACCTTTAATGGCTTCCTCGTAATCAAAATACATTTCAAGCTCAGGGCTTTCCAATTCTTTTCCTTTAATCACCGTCGCTTTCAGACGGCCCTTTTCCAGCGATATCTTCCTGATTACACCCCGATAGTTTGCGTTATCAGAAATCATCTCAGCCAGGATGTCCCGGGCCAGCTGCAGAGCTTCTTCGGCACTTGCCACTTCCAACTCCGGACTGATAAAAGTTTTGGCGAGCTCCAGTAACTCCTTTTCACTAAGCGTCTGCTCGAACATCTTTAATGCCAGAGGTTCAATTCCCTTTTCCCTGGCGGCCGATGCTCTGGTCTTTTTCTTCTTTTTATAGGGCAGATACAAATCTTCCACTTCCTGTAGAGTTTGTGCCTGTTCAATACTCATTTTCAGTTCTGGATTTAGGGCCTTCTGCTCATCAATTGATCTGATAATTTCTTCTTTTCGCTTATCCAGTTTACGGAGATAAGTGAGTCTTACATCCAGTTCCCTGAGCAGGGCATCACTTAAATTACCGGTTACTTCTTTTCGGTAACGGGCAATAAAAGGAATTGTATTGCCTTCATCAATGAGTTTAATGGTATCCTCAACCTGTTTTGCTTTGATCGAAAATTCTTGTGCTAATTGCTTTATCATTCTATGTATCCTTTTCTTTTTCTTGCTGATAGTTTATCATCTTTTGAGCATTACATAAACCACCTTTTTTCTGTTCTATGGATAAAGTGTCTGTATTTTGTCTGATTGTCAATTGAAGCATTTCATGCTAAAATACTTAGAATAACTACAAAGGAGTATTCCAATGGCAATCAAATTCATTGTCGATTCCATGTGCGAGACCAACAGCGAAATCCTTTACCGCTACGACTTCGATGTGCTTCATATTCCGGTCTCACTGGATGACAAAACTTATTCCGATGGGATCGATATTACACCGCAGATGGTTATCGATTTTGTGGAAAACAATAAAAAAAGCTTCCCGAAAACAGCTCAGATCATGCCTACTGATATGATGAACCTTTTTGAAAAACATTTAAAAAACGGCGATGATGTAATTTATCTGGCTTTTTCGTCTAAATTATCAGGAACTTATCAGACCGCCAGTCTTTTAATTAGGGATTTCAGGGAAAAATATCCTGAACGTAAAATCACAGTCGTTGATTCATTATCTGCGACAACCGGCCAGGCTCTAATTCTCTATCAGGGCCTTAAGCTTGATAAATTAAACCGGCCCTATGAAGAAATCGTCGAAACTATGAACTTTCTTGCTCACCATATCCAAATTTTCTTTCTCGTTGGCGATATCAAGTGGCTGGCTCAAGGGGGGCGAATCAGCAAGAATGCTGCAATGATCGGTGATATGCTTAAAATCGTTCCAATCCTCTATATTCCCGATGGTGAAATTCATGTTTACGAAAAAATCCGTGGCGAGAAAAAGGCCTTAAAACGGCTTTTTGCTATCATCGAAGAAAAAATGGGACCTCATCGCAACCAGATTATGGGGCTGGTTCAAAGCACAGCTCCCGGACTGCAGGACAAAGCAATGAAGCATTTCGAAAAAGAACTGGGGATCAAAAATTTCATGACCCCCGAAGGTGCCGGTTCCGCCCTTACCGTTCATATCGGAAAAAACTGTTTGGGGATCATGTTCTTTGACGATTTGCCTGACAACTATGTCAACGTCATCCCTTAAAGATAAAAAGCACTGAAGTAAATCAGTGCTTTTTTATTTAGCCTTTTTCCGGCATGGACATGGCGATCAGATTGACAATTCGGCTCAACGGCATGGTCTGCAGCCAGACCCGACCAGGGCCCTTTAAGGTTGCCAGAAATACGCCTTCACCGCTTAAAAACATATTTTTAACACCCTTAACGGTTTGAATATCAAAGGATACTGATTCTTCGAACATCCCCACATGACCCTGATCGACCTTCATAACCTCGCCCGGAGCCAGGTTATATTCCATCACCGACCCATCCAGCTCAACAAAGGCTGTACCCGGTCCTGTCAGTTTCTGGAGGATAAATCCTTCTCCGCCAAACAAGCCTACACCGAGACTTTTCTTAAAATATATATCCAGATCAATAGAAGTTTCAGCGGCTAGAAAAGCTCTTTTTTGGCAAATGATCGTTTGTCCTTTTTGCAGGGGCAAGGCTCTGATTTCTCCCGGAAAACTCGAAGTGAAAGCAATATGACCGCCGTCTCGGCCTGAAGTATAAGTTGTCATAAATAAAGAATCTCCGGAAAATGTTCGCTTAAGACCTTTTAGCAGGCCCCCTTTGGTATTGGTTTCCATTTTCATCCCATCAGACATCCATGACATTCCACCTGATTCAGTGAAAATTGACTCTCCGCCTTCCAGGTTGACCAATACAACCGGCAGATTTCCGCCCTTAATTTCATAATTCATAGTCTTTCCTCCTCTTTTATCTTTAAACAATAAAAATACAGCAAACAGAATCCGGAAAATTTTATTTCCAGTCTGCCCGCTGTACTTGTATACCCTAAAGGAGGGCTAAATAACAATTATTTTTTTGATTTAATCAGGTTGATCAGTCCACCAGCAAGCAGCATTTCTTTCTGGCGCTGTGAAACTTCGATTTTCATCGTATAAGTTAAGCCCTTTGTTTTATTAATCAGCTTGGCTTCACCATCTTTAACCGCCTGCAGCGCATCTTCAATGGCCAATTCGTCATTTAATGATATGGTATCGTAGTCTGCTTCATCGACAAATTCCAATGGCAGAATCCCATTGTTAATCAGGTTGTTTTTATGAATTCTGGCAAAAGATTTTACCGCAACCCCTTTGATTCCCAGGTAAACAGGGGCCAGTGCAGCATGTTCACGACTGGAACCCTGACCATAGTTGGAACCGCCTACAATAAATCCACCTTTATTATCAATGGCTCGTTGTGGGAATTCCGCATCACAGGGAGTCAGACAGTAATTTGAAAGGTAAGGAATATTAGATCGGTATGGCAGAAGTTTTGCGTTCGATGGCATAATATGGTCAGTGGTTATATTATCTTCTACGACGATTAATGCTTTTCCAGCGACTTCTTTTTCAAGCGGTTTTGTTTCAGGGAAAGGTTTGATATTTGGTCCTTTAATGACTTCCACTTCAGTGCCTTCCGGTGCCGGCTCCATCACCATAGTATCATTCAAAAGGAATGCTTCTGGCATTTCAATATCCGATAACTCCACCTTACCTAAAGGATTTGTTAGAACTCCAGCTAAAGCAGATACTGCAGCGGTTTCTGGACTTAACAGATAAACATCGGCAGATGGTGTTCCCGATCGCCCAAAGAAGTTTCGATTAAAGGTTCTAAGGGATACTGCATCGGTACAGGGTGCTTGACCCATTCCAATACAAGGGCCGCAACCACACTCAAGGATTCGGGCACCAGCATTTAATAAATCTGCTAAAGCACCATTTTCAGCAAGCATAGTCAAAACCTGTTTTGATCCCGGTGCTATAACAAAGGAAACATTCTCAGCAATGGTTTTTCCCTTCATGATTTTCGCAACCTTCATCAGATCCAGCCAGGATGAATTGGTACAAGAGCCAATAGCAACCTGATTAACTGGCATGCCTTCAATCTCTGAAACCTTGACAACCTTATCAGGGCTGTGAGGACAGGCTGTTAATGGTTCCAGCGCTGATAAATCGACCTTAACAACCTCATCATATTCAGCATCGCTATCTGCTGCAAGTGCTTTAAAATCTTCAACTCTGCCCTGGGCTTTTAAAAATTTCTCGGTCATTTCATCGGATGGGAAGATTGAAGTTGTCGCTCCCAGTTCCGCACCCATATTGGTAATGGTTGCCCGTTCGGGAACAGTTAAAGTTTTAACCCCTTCACCGGTATATTCAAAGACTTTATTTACGCCACCTTTAACCGTACATTGTCTTAGTACTTCCAGGATGACATCCTTTGAAGACACACCGGTTCGAAGTTTTCCGGTCAATTCCACCTGAACAACTTTAGGCATGATAATATAATAAGGATCACCAGCCATGGCAACTGCCACATCCAGACCTCCAGCACCAATCGCCAGCATCCCAATTCCACCGCCAGTCGGTGTATGACTGTCCGAGCCTACCAGTGTATCACCTGGTACGCCGAAGCGTTCAATCTGAACCTGATGACAAATACCGTTACCCGGTTTTGAAAAATAAACCCCGTGCTTTTTGGTAACACTTTGAATATAACGATGATCATCCATATTTTCAGGGCCCTCCTGAAGCATATTGTGATCAATATAAGCTAATGACTTTTTAGTTTTTACTCGCGGCACTTCCATTGCTTCAAACTGCAGATAAGCCATAGTCCCGGTGGAATCCTGTGTCAGGGTCTGGTCAATACGAATCCCGATCTCCTCGCCCTTTACCATTTCACCCACAACCAGGTGATTTGCAATAATTTTCTCGGTTAATGTTTGTCCCATTGAATTTCCTTTCCTCTACAAATAACGTTTTATATTTACGGTGTCAAACTGTTTGAATGAATATTATAACATTTTTCAGATAATTTTGCCAATTTTTCCAGCCTTCAACTTAAACTTCCCTCTTTTTTTCCACAAACCCTGTTACGGCCGGTTTCCTTCGCCTCATAGAGTGCCTCATCCGCTCTTGTAAAAAAGCTCAGCATCTCTTCATGCCGGGCACGCTGAGCGACACCAAAACTGGCTGTAACTATTTTTGCATCTGGGTGTTCAAAACTTTCTAAGACCTGTCGGATTCGCTCTGAAACCGCAATACCGGCTTCTAACGTAGTCTCTGGCATCAAAATGGCAAACTCTTCACCACCCCAGCGTACCAGGATATCCGTTTGTCTAAGCATTTCCTCAACCATTTCAGCCGTCTTTATTAATACTGCATCCCCAATTTGATGTCCAAATGTATCATTAATCTTTTTAAAATGATCCAAATCAAAAATTACCATACTTAAATCGCTTCGGTATCGGTCTGCGTGTTCCATCTGCTTCTCAATTTTGCGATTAAAATAAGCCCTATTATAAATTCCCGTTAACGAATCTCTGGATGCCTCTTCTATCAATCTGCTTTCTTCATTTTTTTGATTGGTTACATTAATAAGGATCCCTTCATATTCCCATTCAAAAGCATTCTTTTTAATTCTTTCAACCTGAATTTCTGCCCAGAACATTTCCCCCTCAAGATCATGAAGTTCCAGTTCAACACTTAAATGACTGGATTTTCTAATCATCCTATCCAAAAACGCATGAAAAATGCCACGACTGCCGAATATCTTTTCCGGACTCTCCTCCATTACCTGTTTAAATTCTTCCGATGACTCACATTTAAACTGCTTAAGAAAATAAGGGTTTCCATACTTAAAGACCTGATCCTGGCCTAAAATAAACAGCCCTACGGGAATCGCTTCAACCAACTGCCGGCTCATCGTATCAATCGATCGGGCTAGTTCACCAAACTCATCGTTTCTTGACAATCCATAGATCTCTACTGACCGTTCACCTTCTTTTAGAACAGTACTCTCCATTATTTTAGAAAATGGTTGGATCATCATCTTTTCTATTGCCATATTAATGAGTATTGCCAACAAACCCATCAGACCCATCGCAACGATGAAATAAAAAAGCAGATTATTCAATGAAATAATATTCTCCATGTCATAAAAGGTTATGACATACCAGCCTGAATCTAAAATGGGTGCTATAGCCCCATACTGAAAAGCTCCACCGGTTACTTCAAAGACATAGGAATCATCAATCCCGTGTTCATCAAAATATAACTTGGCTCGATCTAGATCAAAGTTTGAATAATATTCATAAATCGTTTTGGACATATGCTGGCTGTCGTTATCACGCTCTGATAATTCCGTAATCTCATTGTTTTCCAATTCTATTAGGGCTGGTTCTTCCGGCTGTTCATCACTTGTTCTGCCCAATTGAATCTCGCCTTCTTCATTGATAACAAAAGTACGAACGCCATCCTGCTCATACAGTTTAAGGATATTATCAATGAAACCCTCCAGACCCATCTGAGTTCCCACAACACCCAAAATTTTTCCATCATCAATAACCTTCATATTGAGCCACATTCCTAAAGTATCTAAGAACCGATCCACATCAATTTTCAGGCTGTAGTCTTCTGAACTTTCCAATAGATCAAAATACCATCGATCCCGCTCATTGTTTATATCAAGCTGGCCTTCTGGCGGCGATATCTCCCCATCTGATGACTGATTAAAAAAGTAAAAGTCCTGGCTTTCCCCAGGAACCAAAAAAGTATTATGATACACAAAGACCCGATTAAACTCCCGAACTGATTCCATCGCCGATTCTAAAGTCTTATCCCCATCAGGGTTTCTTAGAAATTCTTTTATCACACCTGTATTTGCCAGTTTCTCAACAACTCCTATTTCTCGGTTGACATAGGTATTGATTTCACCAACAATCTCATTATTAAATAAACGGGCATAGCCTTTAGATACCCCTTCAGCAATCTGCCAGACTTTTCCCAAAAATAAAAACCCGCTCATTATCATCACTGTTGTGACAATACACAACATCACAAATCTGAATTTTTGTTTTACACTTTTCATTGCTATTTCCTCGATGGTCTTAATTTAAAGTTTATTTAGGTATTACCCTTTTTAGTCATAGAATTATCATACTTTATAAAACTGAACTAAAGATTTATCCTCTAAAATACAAAATGGTTACAAACCATTTCAATTAATTAGAAAGGTATGCCTGAATAACAATCAGCTCAAGCTGAATTTTTTTATTCGGGCAGTGAATTATTTTATGGAAATAAATCATATGGCATTCTCCAATGATCCCCAAGTCAACAACGTCCTGAAGGATTTTATCAAAACCCAGCAGGTCTATCGGGCTGCAATCAAAGAAATCAAAACTAAATTGGAAATTCTCGACGAGGAATTCCAGGCCCGATATGATCATAACCCTATTCATCATATGGAATATCGACTCAAAAGTCCTAAAAGTATCATCGAAAAAATGCAGAAAAAGGGCTACGAAATCAGCACAGAATCGATCTGTAAAAACCTTACCGACATCGCCGGTGTGCGGGTTATCTGTAATTATCTAAGTGACATCAACCGAATTGCCAATCTGCTTTTACGCCAGGACGATATCACCCTGGTAAGAAAAAATGATTATGTGGCTCATCCCAAAGAAAATGGCTACCGCAGCCTTCATTTGATCGTCCTGGTCCCAATTTTTTTGGCCGAACGTACCGAGTCAATACCGGTCGAAATCCAGGTTCGAACAATCGCCATGAATTTTTGGGCCAGTCTTGAACATCAGCTCAAGTATAAAGCCCATACCAATATCTCTGAAGATCTGGGCGACCGCCTAAAAGTGTGTGCATCATCGATTACCCATTTAGACGAAGAAATGCAGTCCATTTACACCGAAATTAAAAACGGCGTTCACCCCATATAGAAAGAAATGGCGGACATAAAAAAGGACCACACATTTCTGTGTGATCGTTCATCTGCACCCGGTTTTAGGTATTTAACCGTTCTACTTGACAAGGGGCATATTATTCTTCTGGTGTTTTCCCTTCATTTTGACAAGTCGGACAATAGCCATAAACATCCAGTTTGTGGCCTACAATTGAATAACCCGTCTCGCATTGGAGCCTTTCTTCATACCCGTGAAGTGGACAATGCTCAATCGGGACTATTTTTTTGCAAGCCAGACAAACCAGATAGTGGCGATGAGCCGGGCTGTTATATTCATATACCGTTCGGTTATCGCCGGAGAGGTTAAGTTTCAAGACCAGGTCCTTATCACAAAGAAGATCCAGATTCCGATATACTGTCGACAAATTGATTGAATGATTTTGCAGTTCATAGAAAATATCATCTGCTGAAAGGGGATGTTCTGATTTTTTCAGAACGGAAAGAATGGCAACTCGATGTTTTGTCAGTTTTAATCCTTTTGCTTTTAAGTTCTCACTGATTTTTTTCACGAATCTGCCTTCCTAATCCTTTTTTTGCTCTGATTCTTTTTACCATAAACATTAAAAAATAGACCATACCTGATAACAAAACAATTGCAGCTCCGGATGCAATATTTAAGGTGTAGGATAAATAAATACCAAAAACACAGAATAAAACCCCTAAGATCGCAGCCGTCATCATTCTTTTGGCCAGATTACTGGTGATCATTGCGGCAATGGCTGCCGGAGCCGTCAGCAGCGCAATCACCAGAATAATTCCCACAACCCGGATCAGGGCTACCACTGTCATTGCCACTAGAATCAGCAGTATATTGTCCAGAAAATTTGTCTTTAAGCCTAAAATACCAGCGAACTCATCGTCAAATAGAAAGACCTTCCAGTGATTAAAAAAAGCAATCACACTAAAGCTGACAACAGCTGTGATAACAAACATCAGCCAAAGGTCAGAGCGGGTAACAGACAAAATATTACCAAACAAATAAGAGCTTAAATCCGGTGGATACCCTGGCATCAGGGCAATAAAGAGAATCCCTAATGCCATCCCCATAGACCAGAATAAACCGATAATCACGTCAGTTCCCGACTGGCTCTTCTTACTGATTGCCCCAATTGCCAGGGCCGACAGAACGGCAAAAAGAAAGGCTCCAATAATTGGTTCAAAGCCCAGCAAATAACCTAACCCAACTCCGCCATAGGCCGTGTGGGCGATCCCGCCACTCATCATTACCAACTTTTTCTCAACTATAATGACACCAATCATGCCGCAGACTATGCTTGCTAAAATCCCCCCGAACAAAGCATTTTGCAGAAATTGATATTCAAATAAGGCCTGAATCATTGATCACACCCCCCTTGATGTTCCTTTAATACACGATGGGGTACCCCGTGGGCAATCAAATCAACTGGACATCCGTATAATTGGGTGACAATGCTTTCATTGAGCTCCGGTTCACCATGATACACCAATTTACAATTAAGACAGGCCAATCTGCCAACATGAGAAGAAATTGCCAATAAATCGTGGGTCACCAGTACAATGGTCATCTCACGATTCAGTTCTTTGAGCAGCTGATAGATATCTTCCCGCGACCTGGCATCCACACTGGCTGTCGGTTCATCCAAAAATAGGATTCGCGGACGAACAGCCAAAGCCCTGGCAATCAGCATTCGCTGAAACTCACCGCCTGAAAGCGACGCAATCTGACGTTTTGCCAGCTGATGGATACCGACCTGCTTAAGCAGTTCAATCGCCGTTTCATGCTGCCCCCTGCTGTATTTAAAGAAGGGACGAATGCTACGGCTAATAAAACCAGTCTCAACGACTTCGACAACAGTCATGGGAAAGCCTCTATTAAGGCCGGAAAACTGGGGTACATAACCCAGAGGATTCGCATAAGGCGGGTCACTTTCTCCAAAAATTTCGATCTTCCCGGCATCAATTTCTGTCAGCCCTAAAAGTGCTTTCAAAAAGGTTGTTTTACCGCCCCCATTTGGACCGATGATCCCCAGATATTCGCCTTCTTCCACATCCAGGCAAACCCCTTCAAGCGCTGTTGTCTGTCCATAAGTAACAGTCAGGTCCTTTACTCGGATGGCTTTTTCACTCATTCCATTGCCTCAGCCATCGTTTCTGCCATATTGCTCATATTATTAAGGTAGTCTGCCGAAAGCGGCTCGAGCTGAATAGTTTTCCCACCT
Source organism: Eubacteriaceae bacterium ES3 (assembly GCA_030586155.1). Taxonomy (NCBI): domain Bacteria; kingdom Bacillati; phylum Bacillota; class Clostridia; order Eubacteriales; family Eubacteriaceae; species Eubacteriaceae bacterium ES3. Next base: position 3,200,164 of record CP130741.1, read on the forward strand.
AGTTCTTCGGCGAAGGCCTGAGACTGACTGCTGTCAATTTCTTCCTGATAAAATATCACTTTGATATTTTTTTCTTTGGCCAGATCAATGGCTGCCTGAAGTTGCTGAGGGGTCGCCTCTTTACCTTCTTCTTCAAGGGCAACCATCGTCAATCCGTAATCATCAGCCAGGTAGCCAAAGGCCGGATGATAAGCAATAAAGGTCATATTTTGCACCTCCGAGAGTGCTGCTTTTATTTCTGTATCAACTGCTTCAAGTTGTTCTTTATAGCTTTGAGCATTAGCCTCATAGTTTTTCGCATTTTCAGGATCCAATTCAGACATTTCAGCACAAATGGTATCAATCATCACGCCTACTCTTTTAGGTGACAACCAGATGTGAGGATCACGGCCGCCATCTTCAAATGTTCGGTCCGGATAAACCTCTGCTACCGCATCTTCCAGGGCAACAACTTCAACATCCCCTACGTTAAATAAAATATTGGCTTCTTCGGTTGGAACCCCAATCGTAAAATAAAGTTCAGACTCACTAAAGTCTGCCATTTCCTGGGGAGTCGGTTCGTAATTTTCCGGACTGTTGCCTGGGGGCACCAGGACAACCACTTCTACCAGATCGCCACATACCGCTTCCACAAAAGTCTGCTCTGGTACAATGGTTACGGCTACGACAGGTTTTTCACTGGAGACACTTCCTTCAGCTGAACTTGTGCAGCCAGTCATCAAAAACAATAAGAGTCCATATAACAGGATCAGCATCAAATTTCTTTTCATCTTTTCACCTTATCCTTTTTAAATGCAAATCATTTGCATTTAAATTGTATGATATCACTTATATTTTGTCAATTATTTCAGCCATCCATCTCCTCAAAAACCTCTAATTTACCTTTTATCGGCAATGGCTTGGAGTCACCATGTTTCACCAATAGCATTGTCAAAAAAGAAAGACTTACAAAAGTGGCGGCATAAGGGAGCAACACAAAATATCCCACATTCTGCAGCAGAAAACCGGAGAAAATTGGGGTAATCACCTGAGCCGCCATTGAGAAGGTGTAATAGTATCCAGTATAGCGTCCCACATTTGAGCCCTTTGCCATTTCCAGCACCATCGGCAAAGAATTAACATTAATTGCCGCCCAGCTGATCCCCGCCAGACTGAAAGATACAAACATCAGCGGGCTGAATTCGCGATAAAAAAACATCGAAGCAAATACCAGCGCCAAAACAGCAACTCCCACCAGAATCGTTTTTTTACGACCAACCTTTGTAGAAATCATCGCTACCGGTAAAAAGGAAATAACCGCCGCCAGACTGGCTACAACCAAAATAAGTGCCGAACGGCTTTCTCCGATATGAAGTGCAACCAGAGCATATTTTGAAAATGCCGATGTCACCGCATTATAACCCATATACCATAGCGATACTGACAGCAGAATAAATATCAGGCTTAGTTTATATTCTTTCGGAAGCTTTTTCGCATCTTCAACTTCCCTGAAATCATCTTCCACTTCAATTACCAGGCTTTGAGCTTCCATTGAAGCCACTGCCTGGGGTTCATTGACCATCAGTTTAAGCAGCACAACCCCACCGACCATAATCAGTGCCACCACCAGAAAAACCGGCCAATAATTGGCACTTCCCTGTTCCGGTGCCAGCAATGTAATCAGCGACAAGGCAATAATCCCACCCAAGGCCCCCATCAGATTAATAACGGCATTCCCTTTGGAGCGCAGTGGTTTGGGTGTTACATCAGGCATCAGGGCCACCGCTGGCGATCGGTATGACGACATGGCCAGCAGGACAAAAGCCAGCGACACGATAAACAAGGCCAAATTGTGGTGGTTTACCGAAAATGGAATTAGCAGCATAAAAATCACCGATACACCTGTTCCGACAATGATATAAGGCATTCTTCGACCAATGGGACTTGTCGTTTTATCGGACAGCATCCCAAAAACCGGAATCATAAAAAGTGCCAGGACATTATCAAAGGACATAACAAATCCTGCCACAGTATCACTGATCGCAAAAACTTTCAACATGATCAGTGGAATAACAAATTCATACACCTGCCAAAACACGCTAATCGTCAAAAAACCCAGACCAACCAGAAAAGTGAGTCGATAGTCCAATTTCATTTAAGCCTCTCCATTTTCAGCATCTATTATTTTTAAATCAAATTCTCAATACAAAAGATTTATCTCGTAAACAGCTTTAACTATGATATCTGATTAGTACTTCGTTGACGTAGACATCATAATTTTTCCACCTGATGTTGACAGTTTCCCTGATTCCCTGCCGAAGACTATCATTTTCTTCCTGTGACAAGGTCTTGTCAACGATAATATCAAAAAGTACGTTGGTCTTTTCATCAAGTTCCACCATCCTGAAATTGACAATTTGAATATTGGGATATCGACTGGCAACACTAGTCTGGATTTCATTTTCTGTCGTTTCTACTTGAACCTGATTGGTGGAAACCGGATCCATGTGAATCACAATATCAATTTCCAGCTGATCCATAATTCTTTTCTCCAGTGCATCAATGGCTCTGTGCACTTCCAGAATACTTAGATTATCCGGTACCTCTGCATGAATTGAAGCAATCGTTCTTCCCGGCCCGTAATCATGAATAATCAGATCGTGTGCCCCAAGAATATTCTTACCCGAACCGACAAGCTGATAAATGCGCTCTTCAACTTCAGGATCCGGTGCCTGACCCAACAACAGACCAACCGTATCTCTGGCCACCGAAAACCCTGAATACATAATAAGTAACGAGATAATGACACCGGCTATACCATCGATGGACAATTTGAAAAAATGACCGATGATCATCGAAACAACTACCATCGAAGTCGCAATGCTGTCATTGATGCTGTCAAATGCAGTTGCCCGGATGACACTGGAGTTTATCACCTTATAAATATAAAGATTATAAGAATACATCCATAACTTCACCACCACTGATATAAGCAGAAGAATTAAAGATAACCAGCTGAAAACTATTATTTCAGGATTTAAAATTTTTTCATATGATGTTTTTAACAACTGTAAGCCGACACTCATAATAATAAAGGCGACTACTAAAGAAGCAACATATTCATACCGTCCATGCCCCAGCGGGTGATCATGGTCAGCCGGTTTATTACTGAATTTCGAACCCAGAATAGCAACCAGTGATGAGGCCATATCGGTCAAATTGTTAAAGGCATCAGATATGACGGCAATACTGTTTATGCCGACTCCTACTCCCAATTTGACCAGAAACAAAAGGAAGTTGCAGAATAAGCCCAGGCTTCCGGAAAGCACACCATAAGCCTCTCTCACAGACTGATTGCTTACATCTTCATAATTTTTTATTCTTTTTCTGATAATCAGCTTAATCATATAGCCCTCCCATTAGAACAATTACCTATTTTATAGCATGATTCATGGACGAAGAAGCGACAGCACTCTGTTTGAAACCCTCATTAACGAGCTAATCTGATTATCTCATTTTAAAGAATCCCTGTTCCATTGTCAACGCCGATAGAAATGAATAAAATTGCATTGTTTAGTGAACCCTTATCGCCCTATCTAAGCAGAAAATCTTGACAAACAAAAAACAGCGAACCTTACTGGCACGCTGTTCTTTGTATTAGGAATGAAAAGAAAAAGGATTTGTTGTTTGCTCACTCATAGGATACCGCCTGAAACTTTATGAAACCTTTGAATCATGTTAAGGGATTGTTAATCCCAAATTTCTTTAAGGTTTTATTAAACTTGCTACTTCTCGTCGCAAATATTATGCTTCTGTTCATCCTTGAGCAGGCGATATTCTCTCACCCCGTAAAATTCTCAACCCGCCTAAAGCCAAAGCTTCTAGCTCATTTTCCCCGGCCATGACAAAAACATCTCCGATCCAGTCAATTCCCGGTCTAATCAGATTCATTAATTTCTGCGAATAAGCCATCCCACCAGTCAAAATAATTGCATCCATTTTCCCCTTTAATACCGTTGCCATTTCACCAATCCCTTTGGCAATCTGATAAGCCTGGGCTTCAAAAATCATTTTTGCCTGCTGATCATTATTTTCAATCATTTTTTCGATCTCACGAAGATCAGCAATCCCAAAATACGCCTTAAATCCGCCATTGCCTCTAATTTTTCGTTTGATCTGCGCTTTACTGAGCTTTTGTTCATAACAATAATCAACAAATGCCAGGAGCGGTACCGTTCCTGACCGTTCAGGCGAAAAAGGACCGGAATCATCGGCAACCACGTCAATAATTTTCCCTTTACAATGGGCACTGATTGAAATACCACTCCCCAGATGGGCAACTACCAGGTTTAAATCGAAATATTCCCGTCCCCATTCCCGGGCAAACTTCCGTCCCATCGCCTTGCCGTTTAAGACATGACAAAAGCTCTTTCTTTCTATTTCGGGAAACCCGCTGATCCGGGCAATATCAATCATCTCATCTGCAGAAACCGCATCATAAATATAAGCATTTATGCCTAAAGGAGCCGCAATTCCGTCTGCCAGCAGAGCCCCTAGATTGGAAGCGTGCTCTGACAGCTTACCACTGAGAATTAATGCCTTCATGGTATCATCAACCAGATAGGCTCCTGATTTAACAGGCGGAAGCAATCCTCCCCGACCCATTACCAGCGATAAAACAGATAAATCGAACTGGTTTTCGTCAAGCCTTTGTAATATAGACTGCAGGCGATACTGATACTGATCATTCACCTGCTTAAATTCATCCAAATCAGATTCCTGATGGACAATCGCTTCAGAAAAAAGCATTTCCTCGTCTTTATAAACACCTATTTTGGTCGATAGTGAACCGGGATTGATTACCAGTATATATTTACCGTTCATTTTAACTATAGCAGACTTATGAATAGTCATTCCCCTTTTTAGTTCTCAAATCAATAACTATTTCCCAATCCGAATGATCTATAAACTCCTTAACTTAGACAGAATATTACTGATGCTTTAATTACTTTCTACGGCCAACCCAGCTTCATCAGGGCTTTTCGTTTCCACAATTCTGACGACCTTATCCACAAGCTTGACCAGTATCAGTGTTTCTTCATCAGTAAAACTTTCCAGGATCAGTTCGCCGATTCCCATATAGTCTTTCAATATAGCCTTAACCGTTTTAAAGCCAGTTTCTGTCAGACCAATAGTGACTACCCGTTTATCGGTCGCACTTTTCTCGCGTTTTATTAACTCATGCTTTTCCATGCGCGAAATAATACCTGTCGCTGTATTTAAAGGCACCTCTAAATAGTCTGACAGTTCCGTCATATTAACCGCGCTGTTACGATAAAGGTAAAGCATTACATATACTTCATTTTTTGAGCAGTTTAAACTTTCATTCACCCAGATATCTGACGATAGAATAACTTTTATTTTATCAATCAGATCCAGAAACAAACCCTCCATACCATCACTCATAAATTTCTCCACCTCTCAAAACTTCGATTATAGAATTATTTTTAGTTTACTCCCACTGCTGCAGATTGTCAATGTTCTTTTTAGTTCAAAAACTGCTTTATATTAGCTGTCGCTTAGCGTATTTATAGAAAAATCCCTGTTTTTCCATCAATGTATGGTAGGATCCTTCTTCCACAATATTACCCTTTTCCAGCACGACAATCCGGTCACACTCGATAATGGTGCTCAACCGATGAGCAATGACCAGCCTGGTTGCATCAAGCTTTTTCAGACTTTCTGCAACGATTTTTTGTGAACGGTTATCAAGAGCACTGGTGGCTTCGTCAAAAAACAAAACTGCCGGCTCAGCTGCAATTGCTCTGGCAATCAGCAGCTTCTGCCGCTGACCGCCGGAAAGGGTTCCGGCACCTTCTGCCACCATCGTTCGCAGGCCCATGGGCATCGCCCGGACTTCATCTTCCATACCAACCTTTTTTAGCAGATCCCAGACTTCTTCTTCATCCACTTCATCCCGGGAACCTTTGATATTTGACAAAATATCACCTGGAATCAACTGGCTGTCCTGGAGAACCACACCCATCTGCTTTCTGATTTCGCGAATATCCACACTCTCAAGATCATAACCACCACAATAGATTGACCCGTCAGAAGGCTTTTCAAATCCCAACAGCAGTCTTAAAAGTGTCGATTTGCCGCTGCCTGAAGCTCCGATAATGGCAATATACTCGCCATGTTTAATGTCCAGAGAGATATTATCAAGAATGGTTGGCCCACCCTCCAGATATGAAAACTTCAGGTGCTTAATCTCCATATCTCCGGAAATCCTGCCGGGTTTAGTTTTACGAATATCCACCTCCGGTAAACCATTCATAATTGGTTTGGCATTCTCATACTGAGGAATTATACTGTTTATCGAAATCAGAACCTGGATCAGCCCTAAAAAAGATGATATGAAGACCGTAAATGAAGAGTTAATAGCTACAAATGAACCACTGGAAATACTGTTTTCACTGACATAGTAGTAAATAAGACACATACAGAGACTGGGAAAAGCTACCGTCGTCATCCGCAGGGCCGCAGTTAGGATCCCTCTCTTATATTCCATTTTCCGCTGACTGGTATAAGCTTTAACCCAATTCAGATAAGCCCGGTCTTCCGCTCCGGCAACGCGAAGCCTTGGTACCGAAGTAATCAGTTCATAGACAAACCCGGAAATTTCATTGAGCATTGCCGTGGATTTGCGCTGATAATTCATCTGTTTTTTTCCGATCAGAACATTAATCGTTACAGTGATTGCTGTCAGTAAAAAGGCAAGTCCCCCTATTTTCACATCAATCATAAAAATATAGAACCCGTTAACGATGGAAAAGGCACTGGTTAAAATCATGGTAATCACACTAACCGATAAAATTTTCTGGATCATGGAAAAACCGGTGGCACGCATGGCTAAAGAACCGGAAGAGTATTGTCTGAAAAAAGACGCCGGAAGTGACAGCAGCTTATCCAGAAGCGAATTCTGAAGGATTGAAAGCTTCCCTTGAATTCTTAATATCGTAATACTCTCAACCATCGTAAACAAGCCACGACTAATGGCAACGGCAATCAAAATAAAACCCACCACCAGAATCGTCACAGACTGATTCTGAGGGATCCAGATATTAAATAACTGCTGCATGGCCATCGCCGGAAATAATGATAAAATTGCAGCTGCAGTTGCCAGCAGAATAACGCGAATCAGATCTTTTGTCTCAAACAGTTTTGTTCCCAAACTGACCATGTCAAAAAAGCTCACCGGCTCTTTAGGCAAAGGAGGATAAAAAACATAGGCTTTAGGAAAATTATCTGCCTCCGTGACCAGATGCCCCTCTTGCTGATGATTATAGCAGAAATATCGAGATGCCTTTTGAGGGATTAGTGCCAAAGCTTCACCTTTCTCATCAAAAGCTAGCATTGGTCCATTATCTGCCTTATACCAGGCTCCTTTTAATTCTACCTCGCGATAGCGAAAACCGGACTCGTTGGCAATTAGTCTGAGCTGATCCTCAGCATTTAAAAGTTCCCTTAAGGGTGGCATTGACACCTTGATCCCCATAAATAAGGCAACCTTAATGATAGCTGAAATCAGCGGATTATCCTCGACCGTAATCACAGCCTCTTCTTTTGCCAATACGCTATCGAAAGCTTTTTGAGCGCTGTCTTCATATTTTCTACGAATTTCCCGTATTTGTCTCAGGTCTTTTGCCATTATTGTCCTTCCGTTCTGATGAGATTTGCGTACTCTCCATCCAATTGCATTAAAACTTCGTGATTACCTCGCTCTGCAACCTCGCCATCGCTTAAAACAATAATCTCATCGCAATCCCGAATCGTTGACAGGCGATGGGCTACGAGAATCATGCTGATCCCTCTTCTTTTAATATTTTCCATAACTTCTGCTTCCGTAGCCGTATCAAGCGCACTGGTTGCCTCATCCATCACTATAATTCGGGGTTTCTTGCAAAGGGCTCGAGCAATTTCCAGACGCTGACGCTGACCACCGCTCAAGTTTCTGCCACCTTCGCTAAGGACATAGTCAAAGGCATTGGGCAAGGCCAGAATATCCTCAAAGATACAGGCATCTTTAGCGGCTTCAATCACATCCTCCATGGGAATCGTTTCATCCCACATGGTTATATTATCAAGAACACTGGTTGAATACATCATGATTTCCTGATCCACCGAAGACATGGTATTAATCCGCAATTCAGCCGGAATTTTTTTTATATCGATTCCATCAATTTTAATTTCCCCGCTCCAGGGCTGATACAGGGTCGTAATCATTTTGGCGATCGTGGATTTGCCGCTGCCTGAAGACCCCACTAAAGCGATGGATCCCCCGGCAGACAGCTTTAGATTAAGATTTTCTATAATCGGCTTTGACAGCCGATTATAGCCAAAGGTCAGATCATTAATTTCAATTTCACCCTGCAGCTGGTTACAGTTAAATTTTTCCAGATCAAGATTTTCTGTTTCCAAGGCTGGATCTTCCGGATATTTTTCCACATCATCAAGCCTTTGAATATCGGCAATCATCCCCTGCAGGGCAGCACTTGTGCTGACCAGTTCACTCATCGGCTGGGTAAAACCATTCATCAAAGCATTAAAGGCTACAAAAGTACCAACACTCATCATTCCCATCAGGACCGTTTCGCCACCCAGCATGAAAATCAGAGCTGTTAAAATACTGGTCAGAAGCGTAGGCAAAACAGAAATAATCGCCTCCATGCCACCCATCCGTTGTTCCACTTCAAGGGTTTCTGCACTGAGACCGGCAATTCTGGTGAAAAAGTGATCTTCTTCACCAATTGATTTAATAGTCTCAATGGACTTTAAATTAACCATAATCCAGCCGATAGATTTACCCTGATACTGGAGTAGAACCCGATTGTTATCAGCATTTTTTCGAGCTGTGTACTGAAGCAGGAGAACATTAGCAATTGTTACTGCAATCCCCACCAGCGTTAGGGGCACATTATAATTAAATAACAGGCCTAAATACAAAACAGCTGTGACAATATTGACCATGATTCTGGTCAGATTTCCGGAAAGGGCTGCCGCGACAGTATTAATACTTTGCATTCGGCTGTTGATATCTCCGGACTGTCGCTGATTGAAGAACTCTACCGGCAGCCGCAACACATGATGCAAATACTGTCCGGCACTGTTAATGGCAATATAATTTTCCATTCGCACCAGGGCGGTCTCTTTTAGCCAATTCAGTAAAGCCTGGAGAAAAATGGTATTCAAGAGAATCAAAAGAAAAATATAAATATGATATCTTTGGGTATTATTCAGGAAATAATCCACAAAAACCTTTGCGTAATTGGCAATTACCAGGCCGGGAATAACCAGTAGAACACCGATGATCAAAGCATAAATAAGGGGTGTTACGCCACTCTGGGATAATCTTTTTATAAGTGCTTTCCAGACATTTGGTTTCTCACCTTTTTTTTCGAAACCATCTCCCGGCCGGGCCTCAATAACCACACCGGTAAAGAGTCTGGCCAGTTCCTCCCGATTGATAACCCGCTGTCCGGAAGCCGGATCACAAATATAAACCTTATCCTTTTTAAAGCCTTCAAGAACCAGAAAATGACTGTAATCCCAATGAATAATCAGGGGCATTTCCATTTTTTCCAGCTGCTCAACGGTGGTTACAAAGCCCTGGGCAGTCATCCCGTACATTCTGGCAGTTCTGGCGATGTTTCCGGCCTTAACGCCATCCCGGGAAACACCGCAGTCAATACGCAGAGTTTCAAGGCTTTCATAGCGTCCATAATGTGCCAGAATCATTGAAAGAGAGGCAACGCCGCACTCAACTGCTTCCATCTGCAAAACCACCGGTACTTTAACTACATGATTTTTTTTAGCATCACCCATCGCTTATCCTTTCTATGAGATCACTAGATTCCACAGATACAGTTTATCGGTGAAAATCGTCGCTGCAGCAGAAATCCCCACAAGCATTTTCTGTTCAGCACCCTCATTGGCTTTTGTCCAGATATAATTTCCTTCAGCATCAACTTTGGGGTCAATAATAATGGTTGCAAGATCATTTGCCTGTCCGTCCTGTTTCTCAATAGTTCTGACAATTCCCTGCAAATATCCGTACTCACTGGAAGGCAGGGTGGAAAGTTCGATAAAAACTTCATCTCCCTGAGTCACGTTCTGAATATTTCCATAATCCGACTGAATCACAACCACTCCCATCTGACTGTCCTGATCGGCCTTGCTGATGGTAAAAACAACCTCATTCTTCTCGATCATTTCCCCTTCCTGGAAAAGCATCTCATTTACTACTCCACTGTCCGGCGCAACTATCATGGTCTGTCTTTTGACCTCGCTGACCTGTTCGTCACTCAAACCGCTGGTGTAAGATGACTCCAAAGTCTGACTGGTGATTACTCCTAACAGATCTCCCTTATTTACGTAATCTCCTTTTGATACTGCTATCTGGGTCACGGTCCCATTTAAGTCACTGCTGACATTGATAGAGCCTTCACCATAGGCCACTGTCCCGTCAAGACTAACGGTAATATTAATGGGTACCGTCACCGAAAAAATGATAACTGCCGCCAGAAAAATAAGGACCCCTAAAAGGACCAGCAGATTTTTGGGTCCTATCACCGTAATCAGGGCAACATGTTCTTTTTTTAGAGGTTTCTGTTCTTTAAAAATTGATTTTTTTTCCATTTGGACTCCCTCTTTGAACTGAATTAACGTCCATCAAAACTGACTCAACTGGCCGTCATCATTGATTTTTATCTTTCTGGCCTTTTCAATTTGAACTTGTAATCAGTTGACCACCTACAAAGCTTTTTTCTATAACCGGAATCCCCTGAATCAGGCGGCTTTCAAAATGAACCGACCCGTAGAGACTCTCGAATTGTGAATCTTTCAGTACTGTTTTGATATCTGAAGTTTCCAGGCTGCCTGCCTGATTAACGGCATCAGCCGCCAGATGCAGGGCAAAATATCCCTGGGCTGCAGGCAAATCCGGAGTGAGACCAAACATCTCCTGATATGCCTTTATAAATTCAGACTCTGGTCCTTCTGTCGCTTGAGCATCATAATAGGAAATCACCTGAGTTAAAGGCCTTAGACTTTCAGGTACTTCATAAGGCTGCACTTCAATATCATAGGTCACGAAAATCGGCCGAGTGTTATCAGTTTGCTCCAGGTAATTAAACAGTTTTGTGATATCAGAACCCACACAGGCCGAGACTATAGCCTGGACCCCCACAGCATCCCATTTTTTTAAATAAGTCTTAAAATAATCAGCGGTCGGCAGATAGGACACCGCATCCACTATTTCCAAACCGGCATTTCGGGCATGTTCCTCAAATTTCTGCATAAAATCTTTCCCATAAGTATTTCCGGCGGTATGAATAATAGCCACTTTTGTAATTCCCTGAGCCACCAATTTTTCAACCATTACCTGAGCCTGTTCATTTTCAGAAGGAGCAACCAGATAAGCGCCTTCATTTTCAGGCCGGCTGATTTTAGAGCTGGCTATGATTGGGGCAAATAGAAGCTTATTATTGCGCTGATAGATCCCTTCCACCTCCAGCACATCATCGGTACTGCGATGTCCGATGACAATCGGAAAGCCTTCTTTTTCCGCCACCATGGTCGCCACTTCGACTGCGGTATTTGTATTGTCGCCATCATCGACAAAATTAATGGTAATGGACTCACCAAGAATACCGCCTTTGTCATTAATTTCCTGGGCGGCCAGTTCTATTCCATTTTTGAAAGATGCACTGTAATCTTCAGAAAAAGGATAGATTACATCAATGATTTGATCAGTTGTCTGATTATCCGATTTTTGACATCCGCAAATCAGCATGATTGTGACTACCAGGAATAACAATCCAATTTTTTTCATAACGCTCTCCTATATACTCTGGGAAAACAAAATCAGGCCATTCCTGTTCATCTTTTCCAGACAGCTCTGCATTTTTTCTTGCGACCAGCCCAGTTTTTCCATTAATTCGCCAATCGTAAGAACACCTGAACTCCAAAGAATTTCAAGTTCTTCATCAGAAAGACTCTCTAAATCCCACCAAGCCGGATCCTGAACATTCTGTACCGTATACACCTGTATTTTTGAAATTTCCACATGTTCCCACTCTTTTAATATCCCATCGAAAAGAACCAGATTTTTGAAATAATTATGCCATTTTTCGTCCTTGACATATAAAAATTTAAAATAGGCGCTGGTAATCCCGTAACGCATGGCCAGCTGATAATCATTTTTAATCCGCATTTTGGGCAGTTGACTGTTTTGATATTGAGCCTTCATACGATTGGAAATTTTCGTGATAAATCGTGACCGCTCTCTGCAAATTTCCGCTAGGGATAATGCCTTTGTATGGTTCACCGGAAAATCCTCATTGGCTGTTAAGCATTCCCGATCTTCAAGGATGATTCCAAAGCTTTCCGGATTATTATAAATTTGGGTCCCCGGCAGAGGCATAATAAAGGTGGTCGATAAATCCAGCATCCCCGGCGCGGATTCAAGCATTTCTAGCGCCATTTTGCTGGTTTGTTCAAGGGTTTCAAGGCTTTCAAAAGCACCCCCGATGATAAAATTGCCGGTCAGCTGGGGCAGGCCTTCCTCAAAACAGATTTCAACGACTTTTTTTACATCTTCTGGACTTGCCTGCTTGCCATATGCATCAAGTACATGGCCAACTCCCGATTCCATACCAATCTGCATCCTTACCATCCCGCTTTTTATCATCTCTTTAATCAAATCAGGATGTTTGGCCAGAAAACCCGGGTGTCCTTCACAAAACCAGACAAAATCATAGATTTCCCGCAGTTTTTTAAGCCCAGCCAAAAGTTCCTTTAGGCGTTTAGGGCGAGTGGTAAAGGTATCATCGGCAAAAAACAGATAGCGCGGCCCGGAACTTTCTTTAAGCCGCGTTTCAATTTCCAAAAGCACATCACAAGCTTCCCGCATTCTTAGCGTTTTGGAGTTCCCACCTTCAAAACAGAATGCGCAACGGTGGGGACAGCCTCTGGCCGCGATCACGGAAAGCAGGGGGCGCTCCTGATGATTCCATTTATCCTGGTCCTCTGGTAGAGCAAAAGGCGAAAAATCTTTGATGGTCACATATTCGCTGTTTTGGTTGTCCGATATTTCTCCTGAAACCCTTCTGCTGACACCCGCCCTTTTAGCCAGAAGCCATTCAACAAGGATTTCCTCTCCCTCACCTTTAAGAATCGCATCCGCCAGCCATATTTTTTTATCTTCCGGAGTCATATGCAGGGTTTGGGGCCCGCCCAGCAAGATATAAAAAGAAGCTTCCTTTTTCAAGGCTTTAATGATCGCCGCCACGGCTGAACGATTATCAAAATCACAATAGAAACAGACCGCAAATAACGATGACCCTTCCTGTTTGATCACATCCATCACATCGGTGGTAATTCCGGTCAGGGCTTTGGCTTCAAAACCGTTCTGATTTAATTGTGCCGCCAGGGTTAATGTACCCAGGCTTTCAATCATTTCAAAGGTCCGTCCCCTGATCAGGCGCTGGGTGTATACCAGCAGGACCTTATTCTTTATGTTTTCCGATATAATATCCACTTGTTTTTCTCCATCTGCTTAAGCGACCGCCTTGCCTGAGCACAAAAATCATAGACCTTTTCATTTGGATCAAGGCTCCTCCTGGCTGCTCTGACCACTTCCTTTTCTGAAATTCGACCGCCACATAATTTTAAAAGGGTATTGTCCATTTCACTTAAGGTTTTTCCCATAATTTCTGACCTGCCCTTAGAAAAGTCAGTGTGTAGCCAGTATTCGAAGGTCCGATGGGGGATCGCGTCAGCCTCACCTTTACCGACAAAATAATCACCTGAAGCCCGCATGGTCCAGTAGGCATTATCAATTGGCAGATTCTTATAGACGTAATCATTCCACCGGGTAAAAATCCCATAATGGCGAATCAATCGATAAGATTCAAGAATGATTTCCTCCGGAATCCTGCCATCCTGATAAATCTGCATCATGACACCCTGTAGCCTCTTATTAGCTTGAAGGCGAGTATTCAAAAGATCCATAAAATCCAGTTCATCAGTTCGGGATAGGGGGATATCTTCATTGCAGCAATCAATCAGGTCATGGTAAATGGACATGCCAAATTTTTCCGGATTAACTGTAATCGGGGTTCGGGGATAGGGCAAAAATGAAAAATAGGCGGTTTCAAACTGTCCGGGTGCCCGATTCAAAAGCTCCATGATCAGGTCTTCCGATTCCTGAATCGTTTCTTTTGTTTCATGGGGACCACCCAGGATTATATTGCCGGAAATACTGTGAATGCCTGAATCTACACAATGATCAACGACATCTAAAACCATTTCTTTGGTGATTTTTTTATTATATTCTTTGAGAACTTCATCACAGCCCGATTCCAGACCAAAAAATATTTTTTTAAGTCCCGCATCAGCCAAATTTTTTGCCATTTCCCGATGTTTATCGATGGTTGAAATATGGGCGCTGGCAAACCAGACAAAATCATAATCATAACGAAATTCTTTTACCTCTTCACAGATCCGGTTGACCCGATGATGATCAAGAGTAAATGTATCATCAAGAAAATTGATGTATTTAATATCCGGATCCCTCCGGAAGTTATTTTTAATTTCTGCCATCAGGTCTTCGACTGAATGACGACGAACAGTCCGGGAATTTGCCCCCTCATAACAAAAGGTACACCCAAAAGGACAGCCTCTGCCAGTTAGAATCGGCAGCAGTCCATAATACTGATAGTCATCGGTTAAGGTAATGTCCGGCCAGGGGGTTTGATCCAGATCTTGGGGCGGTTTACGCGGAGGAGTTTCGATCAGTTGACCATTCGCACCAGGGTAGAGAATTCCTTGAATCTCTGAAAGACATCCTTGATGTTCAAGAAAATAATCCATCAGTTCAAGAATGGTTTCTTCACCTTCGCCAATACAGGCAGCCTCAATTTCGGTATTGTTAAAAAACTCCTCTGTCAGCCCCACGGTTTGAGGACCTCCAGCCAAAAGAATTACTTCTGGGTACGAATCTTTTATCTCGCGAGCAAAAATCTCCACCCAGTGAATATTATTAAAATCACAATAAAATCCAATAATCCTTGGTTTATCAGTTTCCATCAGGTCCCTGACCCTCGATAATCCTTCGCTGGCATAGCCCTGAAACATTTCCACACTATAATTTTTTTGTCTTAACAGCTGGGTCAGTATATTAAGTCCCAGATTAGAACCTGGGACATGTCCACTGACATAACGATGGGATTTAATCAGTAAAATATCCATAAGTATCATCCCCCTTTGAACTATTGATTAAAGCTAATCAATACTTCGAAGGGGATGCCCCCTTCTTGTTTCTAGGACGTTGCAGTTTGTGTTGCAACGAATGCGTAATCAACACCAACAATGCTCAGTCCACCAGCAGCCTGATCCAACTGATCGTCAGAGATTGGCTGTTTTTCTTTAGCTTCTGCAAAAGCCGCTGCGAATTCATCTGCTGTGCAGCTGTAACCCAGTTTTGCCACGATTGCATCGAAATCTGCCCCTGTTTTTGCCTCGTTGATTTCTTTTGCCAAACCTTCATCACTTAATACCTTTGCCGCTAATGCGGCTGCACCATCAATACTCATTTTACATTCTCCTTTGCTTTCCGGCTGATCTCGTCAACCAATATTAAATTAACTCGACGCTTAACAGTCGATTAATTCTAAAAATGTTTAGACTAAAATTTTCTGCTTACCTAAGCACTACCATTAATAAAATTTATTATGCTGCAAAACCTTCACATTCAATACATAAAACTAGTGTAGGTTATGGCAATCGTCGGGAGGCACATAAGGACCAAAGATGAAACCGTCTGAAGCCAGCTCAATTGCATCATCATTCATCTTTTAACCCCAGTTACCATATTGAATTTTCGTAAAAATCTATGCCTCTGGCACCACCTGCAGCCTGATCCAACAAGTCATCACTAATTGGTTGCTTTTCCACCGCTTCTTTAAATTCCTCAGCTGTGCAACTGTAGCCCAGTTTTTCAACTAAGGCATTAAACGCTGCTTCATCATTTACTTCATCTATTTGTTTTGCAAGATTTTCATCATCTAATACTTTTTCCACTAATGCTTTTGCACTTTCAATACTCATATCTTGTCTCCTCTATATTCACAACTATATGTTAAAATGTGTCAGCCAATATTTTTTATCAAATTGAAAGAGAATTTCAACTAATTTTTCATGAAATTCTTCTTTATCACGATAAGGTTGGCCAAACTGTTCATATAAATTCTCTTCAATCGTTTTTAAACTTCTTCTTCCTGCCGACTGCAACAGCAGCTCAACTTCCAGTGGCGAAAGCGCTATCCCGTCTAACTGGGCAAAGCCACCAGTAAAGGTCATAGTTCGCCAGATTTCAAAAGTCCGCTGGGGAAAGTCTCGGGAAAAATCAAGGTCTTCATCAAAGCCCTGACCTTCACCCAGATACAAGACATAATAATATTCATATGCCCTGGGATTGGCTGCAAGTTCTTTAAACCATCGGCTTTGAATACCGTACTCCATGGCCGCTGCAAATTGTCGGATAACTATCTCATCTGCAAGTTCGTGATTTTTTATCTTTTCCTGCATGGTCGCACGAATAAGGCGATTAAGGCTCTGCCTCATTAATAGGACCTGATCTTGACTTAGGCCGACCGGGGTTACAAAAGGATAATCATTATTACAAACTTCCCCGGCAGGATCATGTAAATCAAGTCCAAAGTTCTCAGGGCTTTTATAAATCTCGGTACCCGGATAAGCACGTAAAAAACCAGTTATAATATCTATAATTCCCGGCGCCTTATCAATCAGGTTCCTGATCATATCAGGCGTTTTTGATGGTTCTTCTTCAGGACCACCAACAATAAAATTAGTAGCAAGCTGGGTAAGGCCACAGTCTTTAGCATAGGCTACAAATTCCAACACATCTTCGACTTTTATATGCTTGTTGTAGGCATCAATCACTTGTTGGTCACCAGATTCTATGCCAATCTGCAGACGAATCAAACCCGATTCAATCATCAGGGGCAAACACTCTGACCACTCTTTCATTTTACCCAAATGACATTCGCAATACCAAACAACGTCCCGATTTTTGCGAATTTTTTTCATTTCCATACAAAATTTCTCAATCCGGTCTCGTTTTAGGGTAAAGGTATCATCCATAATCACAAGATATTTAAGATCCTGATTGTGTTTAAGATTACTGTTAATTTCCTCTATGACATTGTCAATACTTCTCAGCCTAACCAATCTTTTCCCCACTCCCGGTGCGCAATAGGCGCAATGATAAGGACATCCCCGTCCAGTAAAAATCAGATTCCCATAGCGATGACGGGGATGAAGGGAGGTGTGATAAGCCGGAAAGGGAAGTTGATCCAGATTCACAATCACTTCCGGCTCTCCTGTTTCACAGAATTCATCTTCTTGCAGATAAGCCAAACCGGGTATTTCTTCCAGCCTTCCCTCCTGTTTAAGAATCACCTTTAATAGTTTAGGAAAGCTTAGTTCGCCTTCACCCATAAGAAGAAAATCAACCTGTGAAGCTCTTAAAAACCCTTCTCCTAAACCAATCGTTTGGGGACCACCGACAATAACTGGTATCGACCATTCCTTTTTTATGCTTGTTACCAAACGATTAATTAAATCCTGATTGTCAAAATCACAGGAAAAGCCAACGGCTGCCGGCTGATTTTTTTCTATTTCATCAAGCACTTGTTCCGATTTTCCATGAAATACAAGCGGAGTAAAGCCTGCATGTTCAAGAGCCCCGGCCAGATAAAAAAGGCCCAGATAGTCATGGCGATTCGTTTCATACTGATTCGATACATTACACAATAATATTTTCATGACGCATCCTTAATATGGCACTACCAGGAGCCAGTATTTTTCTTCAAACTGCTTAAGTGTTTTTATCAGTCGCTCAAAAAATTCTTCCGGACTTTCTTTAAAAGGCTGTCCAAAACGACCGTAAAGAATATCGCCCACTTCTTTAATGGTTGACTTACCTGTAGCATACTTCATCAGCTCATATTCAAAGGGCGATAGTGCCTGCCCCCAGAGCATCGGAAATCCCTGGGAAAAATCCACATCCCGCCACATTTCGACTAAACGCTGGGGCCGCCAGTCTGTGAGGGAACTGCCTTCAAGATCCTGAATCCGGCTGGCTGCCCCCCGGGCCAGCATCGTATAGAAAGGTGTCAGTCGCGGTTTATGACGAGAAATAATATTCATCCAGTATTTAGGCGTATTAGGTGCCATGGAATTTTTAAAGCATTTTAAAATTTCATCATGGCCCAATTCACCATCATTTAACATTTTTTTAATTTCCTCCACGAAAGACTCAAGATATTCCTGATAAGCCGCCATAATCTCCCGTCGATTCATCTGCTCACTTTCAAGCATGGGATAATCAGAGATCGACTGCAGTCCCTGGGGATCATAAACCGTCAGCCCATATTTTCCAGAATTAATGCCAATATCAGTCATTGGGTAAGGCATTAACATACTGGGAGAAATTTCCATCATGCCTGGTCCCAGCCTTAGAAGTTCTGCTCCATAAGCAATATTTTTTTCAATATGTTCTCGGTTTTCAAAAGGACCTCCCACTATAAGCGCTCCGAAAACCTGACTCACACCAGCTTCATAGCAGGCTTTAACAACGGTCTTAACCATCTCCGGTGAGATATTTTTACGGTAGATCTTAAGCATCTCCTGATCGGCTGTTTCAATGCCAATCTGCAACCGGTTCATTCCGGCATCAACCAGCATTTGAATCAACTCCGGTCGTCTGCTCAAAGACACCACATCCCCTTCACAATAAAACTGGAACGGCCTGATTTCCTGTAGTTCCTTTGCTTTTTGACAAAATTCAGTAAGCCACCTGGAGTTGGTCACAAGCGTATCGTCACAGAATTTAAAGTAATTGAGTTGGGGGTATTTTAAGAGGAAATGTTTCATCTCGGCAATGACACTGGCAACACTTCGCTGTCGTATTGATCGTTCCATGCTCCCTTCATGACAAAAAACACATTGATAAGGGCAACCCCGGCTGGACATGATATAAAGGCTTGTAGTATCCACTGGTGAAAGACTTTTATCATAGTCCGGAAAAGGCAGTTCGTCAAGGTTCTCAATCACCTCCCCTTGACCGGTATCAACGACCTGATTATTCTCATCAAGAAAGAAAAGTCCCTGAATTCCCGCCAGATTACTTTGCTTGGACAAGCGCTCCAATAAAGCAAGAGCGGGCAGTTCGCCCTCGCCCCGGACAATCGCACTTGCCCGGGATTCCCTCAGATACTTCTCATCAAGCGCCAGAGCCTCCGGACCGCCAATCATTATAGGGATATTTAATTCCCTGGCTATAAGCGCAGAAAGCTTTTTCACCACATGTTTATTTTCAAAATCAATAGAAAAGCCAACCGCCAGGAGTTCATCACGGGCAAATGTTTTAATTCTTTTAAGAACCTCATCCGGACGACATTCGCAGACGGACGTATCATAGCCCTTTGAATCTAAATAGGCTCCCAGGCTGTAAGTACCTAAAAAGGCCCCATTTCTGGAAAAACCTGAGATTTCCATCCCTATGGTTGTAACTTTAAATAAAATGACCCGTTTCTTCACTCCAGTATTCTCCTGTTTTGATTGCTGCCACTCACCAATATTTGACAGTGGTCCGAAAAAGACAACCATTCCTGTATCTTCGAGTTTTTTATAACTCTTAAGCATCTGCTCTTTTAAATCATCCTGATTTTCATACACTTTATGGTAGTGTTCAAAAAGTTTTCCTGCGATTTCTTCCATCGTCAATTTTCCTGACGCAAAAGACAGCAAATCAAACTCAAAAGGCGACAGAACCAGACCATTTAGTACTGGAATCTCATCAGTTAGACCTTTTGTCAGGGAAATCGGCGCAAGCCGCTGGGGAATAGCCTGCCAGATACTCTCTGCATTAAAATCTTCGATTAAACGATCACCACGGGTTCGGGCCTTGTACTGGGCATTTAAAAACGGTCTGGCTGAATAGCCAAGTCCCATCCACATGCCGGTGAGCCCGTACCGTTCGCTAAG
Organism: Eubacteriaceae bacterium ES3; assembly: GCA_030586155.1. Classification (NCBI taxonomy): domain Bacteria; kingdom Bacillati; phylum Bacillota; class Clostridia; order Eubacteriales; family Eubacteriaceae; species Eubacteriaceae bacterium ES3. The sequence goes on from CP130741.1 coordinate 3,220,276, forward strand.
CTCGTAGGTTTTTAAAATACTCGCTTCCGAAACCTGATCATTGAGAACCATCTCTTTCATCAGCTTTGTGACCATATTGAAAAATTCATTTCGAGCGGCACAGATTTCTTCAATCGTCAATGCCGGGGTTTCAATTACTGGAAAATCTCCTACCGAAGTCAAGGCTTTTTCATCTTTGACTACAATCCCAAATTTTTCAGGATTTTTCGACATGGCTGTTTCTGGAAACGGCATATAAAAAGTGCTGACCACTTCTACCATTCCCTGGCCAGCCTTAATCATTTCCCGCACCGTTTCAAACGTATAATCGAGGGTTTCTCGGGTTTCAAGTGCCCCGCCAATAATTATATTTCCGACCAGCTGAGGCAAGCCTGCTGCTTTGGAAACTTCTATCACTTTAAACAGATCTTCCCGTTTGATTTTTTTATTATAAATATCTATGATGTGCTGATTACAGCTTTCAATCCCAATCTGCATTCGGACCAGACCGGCATCGACCATCATTTTTACGATTTCCGGGTATTTCAGAACAATATTGACATGGGCATCAGCAAACCAGACAAAATCATACTCCTGACGCAGCTTTTTGATTTCTACACAAAATTCTCTAACCCGCTCTTTATCCAAAGTAAAGGTATCATCGCCAAAGAAAATATATTTTACATTGGGGTTTTCTGAAAGCCGCGCTCTGATTTCTTTAATCACATTGTTAATACTTCGACGACGGACGTTCTTGCTGTTTGCCCCTTCATAACAAAAAGAGCAGTGGAAAGGACATCCTCGTCCAGACATGACTGCCATATGATTGATTCCCCGATGCTGGGGCGATTTAATTTTTCCGCTGATTATAGGTAGGGCATCTAAATCTTCGATAACCGGATAAATCCCGTTGTCGAAGTAGGTCCCATCTTCTTTTTTAAACGCACAAAGTCCTGGTATTTTTTCGAAGGCCTTTCGATTATTATTCTCGATGGCTACAATGGCATCATACAGGGAATACTCTCCTTCCCCACGCATAATGGCATCAGCCTGGCTGCTTAATAAAAAGTCTTGTGACAGACCCACCGTTTGGGGCCCGCCCACCAGAACCTTTGCTCCAAACCGGGATTTGATCAGACGCGAAAAACTTTCAACTGCTGACTGATTCTCGTAATCACAATAAAGCCCCACGACTGTATTCTCATCACAGTCTGACTGCTCAAGAAATTCCAGCCCTTTTAATAATTCTCCTGAAAACACCATTGTATCAATGCCTTTTGACTGCATCATTTCCGCTAACGACATATGGCCAATGGGCTCGATCTGGGTAATTGAATGGGTTCTTGTTCCACGGTGAATTAACATCAGTTTAAGGTTAATCGTTCTCACATCTACCTCCAGATTGCTGTTATGTTCAGTTTAAAACTATTTTATGCTTTTTGGTCCTTTATGTCTATTAGTTTAACTATTCTTTATAATATTTTACAATTATTTATGCGTTTTAATAATTAAAAAATCAGCGTGCTCCAGATAATCATTATACCTGGGATACATGGCCACGACTTCCTGATCGGGAAGCGGTTCCAGCAAACAATCAATCATCAAACCATTGGCGATTAAACTATTAACAATTGATGCAAAGGTACGATGATATTTTATAACCCCTTCAGCATACCAGTTCACCCTAATTTTCCCTTCCTGAGAATAAGCTTGCACTTCATTATCCTGAGCCAGTAAATTACAGGTTTTAAAGGGATGATCCTGAGAAAAGACAAAAAATCCTCCCGGGTTCAGTAAATGATAAATATCTTCAAGCAGCAAATCAAAATCTTTGACAAAATGAACCGACTGTGAACTGATAACCAGATCAAAGCCACCGCTTAAAAGTGCCACATCTTCCATACAGATATTTCGATATTCTATTTTCTCAGAGGCATTTCTTCGTTTGGCCACTTCAAGCATTTTTTTTGAAATATCAATACCAGTTACCTGACTGGCACCCAACCGCACGCATTCAATGCAAGCTTCGCCAAATCCACACCCAAGATCCAGAACCCGTTTTCCTTTCAAATCCGGTACTTGAGAAAAAAGTGCCGGTTTTTCGATCAGGTTTTCAGCATGGGAATGATCCCTGCTGTTTTTCACATAAGCTTCAAAAAACTTCTCGTTATCAAAAATATTCTGTTTGGACATAATAACCCTCCAAGCTAAAAATCCAATTTCTTGTCGTTATTTTACAATAAACAGGCATTTTAAACAAATCATTCCCAAATTTTATTATCAACTTTTTGAATTTGATACTTCCATTCTATCTTGCCATTATTTCTTTAATACAACAATCATATCCTGAAAATCCAGCACCAGTGACCTCTACAGACTCTTTTTAATAGTCAGAATATTCTGATTATTTTCATGCCGGTAAAAGAGCTCATCCATATTTTTTTTCACCAGAAAAACACCAAGCCCGCCAATATCCCGTTCTTCAGCCGCAAGACTGGTGTCCGGATCTTCATTTTCAAGGGGGTTATAGGGCCTTCCTGAGTCACTGAATCGAATCTCTGCAACTGGCGGGGTTCCTGTCACGTTAACAGAAATCGTAGCTTCACCGTCTTCTTCCTGATAGGCATAGTTGGCAATATTAACAAAGATTTCTTCCGCCGCCAGATCAATATGAAACTGAGTTTTCATATCCGTACCTGCTGTTTCCAATTCTTCATCGATAAACCCCAGCACCTCAGGTAAATTTTCAACGTTGGCTAAAACCGTTAATTCTTTCACTTTAATCTCCTTTTCTGTTAGTCAATAAATCGACATAAACCCCCATCACATCAATCCGTTTTACCAGATGAAAGTCATGACGTTCATAAAAATTCCAGTTATCCTGTACATTGCTGTTCTCCAGATAAATGGGACAATCATCAAATTTTTCTTCCGCATACTCAAGGAGGGCCGAGCCACCACCCTTTTTTATTGATGCAATCATAAAAAGATAATGATGTTCTCTGTCATCGTGGTAGCGCTCAGTCAACCAGGCTTCCTTAATCATTCGAACCAGACTTCGAAAACGGGTCTTTAGGCCAAAGATCAGCAATTCTTTTGCCATCCTGTTTTGAACTGCTTTTCTCAGAGAAAAGAATGGATCCCGCTGATGCATCCACAGGGACACCGCCACCATCTGACCCTGATCATAGGTCGCAATAATCCTTCCTGCCCGATTATAATATTGGAGCATAATTTTCAAATATCGATTTAACTCAAGAGTTTCCAGAAAAACTACCTTATATAAGGGATCATTTTTAAAGGCTTCAATTAAGATAGTATGCGCTTCCTGAATTTTTTTCCGGTCAAGCTTCTGTTCAGAAACATTCATTGTGACAACTCCATAAAGGTTTTCGGGTCTACATCCATCAGAAAAATCCCCTCTTTATCCCATACCGGACTGCCACCCAGATTCTCTAAGATAATGAAGCCTTTTTCGGTGTAAGCATAGGCAAAAATTTTATCAATCCGGCATCCTACTTTTTCTTTCTGAATCAGATAAGCCCCAACGGCCTGAATCAATTGTTTTGCTATGCCTTTATTTCTAAACGGTTTACTAATATTCATATCCAGCAGTAAAATATAATTGCTGTCATTCTTATATAATGGCTTTAAATCTGCCACTAACAGGTTATCATCAAATATCATTTGCTCATTGACCGCTTCATTATAAACAGATCCCTTTACACTGTAAAAACAAATAAAACCCGCCAGCTCATTCTTATAAAATGCTGCTATGATTCCGTCTTTAAACTTTTCAAAACGACGATATGCAAGGCCATCCTCGGATATTACCTGATCACCATAGGTGATTTTGTCAAGTTCCAGAAGCTGCTGAAAAACATCCCGGGGCATGTCATGGCCATTTTTGAACAAAAAATCCATATCTACTCCCTGATCTCAAAACCGAGCATGGTGATATCATCAAATTGCGGTTCTTCTCCTGTGAATTCATCGAGATCCGTCAAAACATTGCTGCAAAGTTTTTTAATTTCACGTTGCTTCTGTCTCTCAATCAGCTGATAAAGCCGCTCTTCTCCATATAGTTCTTTTTTGGTGTTATTAGCCTCAGTTACCCCATCCGTATAAAGATAAATAATATCTCCAACCTCTATGGTATCTTCATTCATTTTATACTTAGCCGTTTCCAGGCCGGCACAGACAAAGCCTTTTTTGCCTTTCAATAGTTCCACACTGCCATCCTTTTTCCAGACGATAGTTGGGTTATGGCCGGCATCACACCACTCAATTCGGCCGGTTTTAATTTCAATTACACCAATAAAGAGGGTTACAAACATCCCCTGCTCATTATTTCGACACAAATTTTTATTGGCCTGAGTCATCACCTCATCAACAGGTAATCGTCTTAAGACCAGATCTTTGACTGTAGCCTTGGTCATAGCCATAAACAGGGCTGCTGGCACCCCTTTGCCGGATACATCTCCGATGACAACACAAAAATGTTCCTCGTCGACAAAGAAGAAGTCGTAAAAATCCCCGCCAACTTCCTTAGCGGCCTTCATCGAAGCATAAACACCAATATCCGATCGACCGGGAAATTCAAATTCCTGAGGCAACATCCCTTCCTGAATCAAAGTAGCAATCCTTAACTCAGTCTCTATTCGCTCCCGCTCCGAGGTGACATTGGTCAGTTCTTTAATGTATCGAATAATATCACTGGTCATCTGATTAAAGGCCTGAGCCAGAATTTCAATTTCATCACCTGTATTGATTTTCAAATCCAATGCGACAATCTGTCCCAGTTGTTCATCGACATTAGTATTAACAAAGTCAGTCGCCCCATCAACAATAACCTGCAGAGGGTTGATCAGTTCTTTTCTGAGGAAATACAGATAGATGGTAATAAACAAGGCAAAAATTAATAGGGCAATCGTTGAAACCAGCATAATATACTGCTGCAGGGTATCATTAATCACATTCATTGACATATCCGCCCCAACTACCAGAATAGGATTTCCAGCTTCATCGCGGATTACATCAAAAGCCGTAATCAAATAACCAAAGGCGCTATCACTGGTGATGTAAATTTTGGGTTGTTCCGGATTTGTAAAAAGCAGCATAGCTGAATCCAGGTCCTCTTGAGGGTAGTATTCTGTCCCCAGTACATCACCTAAAACAAAATGCCCCACCTGACCTTCCTGTGTCCCCTGGGCAAAAACTTTTAAGCCTTCTTCGGTCGGAACATAGCTGTAAAGGTATTCCAGATGATTTTCTTCCTGAATAATCTTGAATTCTTCAATCATCTGGTCATAGTCTTCATCTGTTTCCATGGTTTCAAAATAGGTATCCACCTTGTCAGCCGGAACCATGGATGCTGCCGTATAAACCAGAGAGGTAATATTTTCCTCATAGCGCTTAAACATTGCATCTCGATAACTATAATAAGATACAATAATAATGGTCACACAAAGAATGACAGCCAGTAGCATACTGGCGGTAGAGAATTTTGTTTTTAGACTTATTTTTCGAATTTTAAAAGAATTTTTCATTTTACCACCTTCACAGAATAATTAAGAGATTATTAAAGACCAGCGTTCGATTATAGGCAAAATCCTTGGCTTTCTTACGAATGATAGAAACCCCAAGATAATCCATGGCTTCGTCGGGTTGGTCAAGCGCTTCAAAGGGATTGTAGGTCATACTGTCGTCCCGCAGTCTGATGTATATATCTTCTTCAAAAAGCGCTATTTTTATACTGATATAATGTTCTTTGCCGTCAGCAAAGCCGAACTGTATTATATTCGCTGATAATTCTTCAATTGTCAGATTAATATAATAAGCCGTTTTCATATCAATTTCATGTCGATCGCAAAATTCCCCTATTTCATCTGCCATCTTAGGAAGCTTCGACAAGTCTTTTGAGAGCTGTGTTTCATAGATATTCTCTAATTCCACCACCGGCTTTTCATAAAGCAGGAGACTGTCAAAATGATGTTTATTTTTTAGTCTGATAGCCGTGAATAAAAGGATTAACGAGGTCAGTGTTTCTGCCGCCACCATGGCCATAGCTGTTCCTGTTACACCAAAAACCGGGATAAAAATCAGTGAAAAAACAACTGGTAACAAAAGCCCCCGGAATAAAAAAAGTACCGAAGCCAGGCGGTTTCTTTTAATCGTCTGATAGAAGGCAGCCATGACGCAGTTAAGGCTGGCCTGAATAACAGAGAGTGACGAAATCCTGATGGTTGTGATCACCAGATCTAAATCTGCTTCCACTCCAAACAAATGGCCGATGGGGCCTGCCAGGAAAAAAAGTCCCAAACCACAGAATAGACTGAGGGCTAAAGTTGTTTTAATCGCCAACTGCATGGTTTCATTAACACCTTGGCTGTCCTTCTCGCCGACAAAAGTTCCGATTAAAGGGGCCAGCGCTAATGACACCCCGTCAAAAACTGCATAGGCAAACAGTGAGACATTAAACAGAATAGAATAAATCGCCAGCCCGGCCGCTCCCGCCTGATTACTCAAGAGCTGGTTGATAACTACCAGTAAAAGTCCCTGATAAACATAAACAGAAGCCACCCCAAAACCGTTTTTAAATAAGTTAATGGCATCCTGAACTTGTACCAAGAAACGACTAAACTTTAACCGACAGTTCTTTTTGATAAAATGAGCCCCATAAACTAAAATTGCACTAACCTGCCCAATCACCATGGCATAAGCTGCTCCGGCAAGACCCCACTCTAAAAAAATCACAAATATAATATCCAGAAGTAGATTGACAATCACGGAAATGGTGATGCCAATGGTGGAAAGTAAGGGATCAGCGTCGCTTCGTATTAACAATGATAATACCGGTGCCATAATAAAGACCGGCGCCGCAACAAAAACCGGATCTAAATAGTTACTCGCCCCATCTACGCCAGCGCCTCCCATCAGGGTAATCAGAGGGTCACTAAAAAGAAACCCCAGTATCGCCAGCAATATCCCTGAAACCAGAGTAAATCCCAAGGTCTGGAAAAACCAGTACTTAATCTGCTCCTCGTCATTATTGCCAATTGCTTCGGAGACGGCTAGAGATCCACCGATGCCAAAAGCGAACGCAAGCAGATTATAGATCATATAAACAGGCATGGCCACAGCCAGGGCCGAAAGGCCGGTCTCTCCCAGAACATTTCCCAGAATCACCGCATCTACAAAGGTTCCCAAAACCACACCCACTGATGATAATATAGAATTAAAAGCAAATACCCTAAAGGCTTTACTCACAAAATGCTGATTATTCATGATCTGTCCTTCATTTTTTATTTGTTGTGTTATAATTCAACTTCTTTGCACTTTCAGTATATCATAATTTTTTATGGCCTTCGTGTATTTATTCGTAAACATGAAAGATAATTTATATGGGCACATCCTCGACACTTATCTATTTACTTTGCTGTGTAGTGGAGTAATCAGTAATATCTGTACCTGTATTGGGATGCTTGGCCGAATAACCCAAGTCAGTACTAAACAATAGAAGCAGAATAAGACAAATCGGCACGACAATCCTTGTCGACAATTTTTTAAAAAGGCTATCAAGCATTGGCGCCAGAACATAAACAATCATCATCCCGCCGAGGCCAAAAACCAGCAGACCTTCAGCACAAATTCGGCCGTCAATATTTAGAAAATAACCACTGTAATCCCACCATTTTGCATCAAAAAACAATTGCAGAAACACACTGGTAAAATATTCCACCAGTCCACAGACCAGAACAATCATCGCAAAGTTCCTTGTCGGATTCTTACGGAAACTGTATAAAAAGGTTAGAATCAGCACAGCCCCCACGCCATAAATAGGCAGCCAGGGTCCATGCAAGACGCCTCTGTTGATAAAGGCTCCGTCCAAAATTAAAAATTGCGTTACTTCCCAGACCCAGCCAATCAGGCACATGGTAAAAAAAATCAGAATCAGTGAAGTGAGTGAATAAGAACGTAAATAATTATGACTTTCCGCCCATAAATGCTTTTCTTTCTCCGGAAAAGGACCTAGTCTAGTAGGATAGGCGTAACCGGCAGAAGCATCGCTAATCAGCATATCCTCCAATTCCTTTACCTGCTGAGCATCTTTCTTTATAAAAATCGGATCATTGCCTAGCCGTATCCCCATTTTTCTATAGAGAAAACCGCTTATTCCACCTTTTTCCTGTTCACTTCTTTCAACCGATAAAGTCTTTTTTTCATAAACTGAATCCAACAATTGGCTTTCTGCTTTCTGATAAAGGTAACGATCTTGCAAAGTATCCACATCTTCCAGCTTATTCTCCTTTGCTAATTCTCTGACGCCTACATAAAATTCGCTCATGGTCGCCAGTTTATAGGGGTTTAGATAAAAAATGCCAATCAGACCAAAACTCAAAAGACTTAATATCCCCCATCCCCAAAAAGACACATCCAAAATAAAGCACTCCCACTTATGGCCGTCCATCATCCTACGGGACAGTGTTATCGCCTGCAGCGGCTTAAGATCAGGGTTTTCTGCCAGTATGTAAGGGACCATCCGATATGAATAGAACTTTATAATTCCCCCAATAATAGTCAAGGTCCATAAAAATTTAAATACAAACAAAACGGCCATCGCCTTAACAACCGTCACGTATTTCTGAATGCGAAACAGATAAAATAGACGGTAAAAGGAAACTTTTTCATAATTTCGGCCTTCCAGAAAAACCCTTCTGCAGGCAACTTGAAATGTTTGGATCACTAAAAATAGAAACACTATATAAATAAAGGCAGAACTCAAAATCATAATCACATTACTGACACTTGTCGAATTAGTCAATCCTTCGATGATATTTGCTATTGTCAATCCCACTGAACCAGAATAATAAGCATTGATAGCGTCTGCGAAAACCCCATTGCTTCTGCCAAAAACCGAATCTGCCATCTGATTTAGAATCCCATTAAAAAAAACGACTCCATCTGCAGTCAGTTCAGCATCAACAGTGCGAAAGGAATTAACAGCACTCAAGGTCCCCTGAAACTCTGCACCAATAAATGCCGCCAGTAGACATAAAAGGACAAAAACCCAATAATGCCTTTTAAAACTGCTTCTTCCCATTTTTTTCAATTCTACTCGATTCATCAATTTCTCCTTCAACCAGGTTTCTTTGTAATCTGAACTTTTGTATAAAAACGTAAAGTTGTGCAGCTGCTCCCAATCTTTTTGATAACGTTTTCTTGATGTCCCGCTATTTTATAAACTTTTATACTTTTTTAAACTACTGCTCTTAATTTACACTACTGTATTTTTTTTGTCAATTTTCTGCGATTAAGAAACTGTAAAATTTAAAAAAAGATTTCAAGAAAACTACATTTCCTGAAATCTTTGCAACCTGCAATGACAGGTGGTTCTATTTTTTATCTGGGTATTCATCGTTTTTTATGCCATCCAATCATTAGTCATTTCCATCTGTATAAAGTTTATTAATAATTTCAAAACGCGACTCAACAGATAAAAAAGCCAGCACAACCGAGGGATCAAAATGCTTACCTGATTCGTTGATAATAATTCTCATCGCTTCTTCATGGCTGGACGCAACTTTATAAACCCGCGCACTGGTCAATGCATCGTATACATCAGCCAGTGCAACAATTCGTGCTGCCACCGGAATCCCTTCGCCACTGACTCCACATGGATAGCCGCTGCCATCCCATTTCTCGTGATGGGCCGCAACTATTTCTTTCGGATATTTTAAATAGGTTTCATCCCTGCCCATAACCCCCTCTGCTTTGCAAATAGCTTCCTGCCCTAGTGTCGTATGTGCTTTCATGATTTCAAATTCTTCTTCTGAATAAAGACCTGGTTTTAGCAGAATAGCATCTGGAATACCGACTTTGCCAATATCATGAAGCGGGGCTGAAGCGACAATTAAATCGATGTTTTCCTGGGTCAGTTCCTCTTTGAAACCTGGTAAATTCTGTAAGGCTTCGCAAAGTTCTTTGACATAAAGCTTGGTTCGCTGCAGATGCAGTCCTGTTTCCGGATCTCTAATTTCAGCCAAAGCTGCCAGGGCCATAATTGAAACTTCTTGAATCAGGACAATTTCCTGCATTCTTCGAGCTACCTCTGACTCCAGCGAATGATTTTGATTCTTCAGAATATCTCTGGCCCTTTTTAAAGTCAGCTGTGTTTTTATCCTCGACAATAGAATCGGCGGACTTACCGGTTTAATAATATAATCCGCCGCACCCAGATCAAATCCCCGACTTTCTGCTTCCACATCATTTTGGGCAGTCAAAAAAATGACCGGAATATGCATATACGTATCTCTACTCTTTAACCACTCACAAACCCCATAGCCATCTATTCCAGGCATTACCAGATCAAGGAGGATAATATCAGGGGGATTTTTTTGAACCATTTCGATCGCCTTTTCCCCGGTTATAGCCACTTTTATCTTGTATCTTTTTCCCAACAGCTCACTAATTAAGGTAATACTTTCAGGCGTATCATCAACAACCAATACTGTTTCCGTATTCATAACTCCCCCTCCCTTCTATTTCTTCTCCTGTTTTAGGATACTAATCGCTTCATCAAACTGATAACTGTGAATAAGCGCTTCCGCTGTTTGTATACACTCAGGTTCATAATTCATCATCAATAGATCTCGATTCTGGTCAAAAGTCTTCAGCGCCTCAGTGTCACCTTCCTGTAAAAATTCAAGAAGTTTTTTCATAATAATCTCTATTGAGTCGTTTCCTGAATTCTGAACACTCTGATTTTTCGAACTAAGTTCTGAAACGACCTCATCAACTCTTTGATAAAATGCATTCAACTGACTTTCAAATACTTTTATTTGATCTTTGACATTTTCAGTCAGATTATCCTCAACCAGGTCCTGTTCCAATTGAACTGCCTGGAGATATAGACCTGTAACATCCATATTCCCCAGCACACCCTTTGCTGTATGGATAATTTTTTTTAATTTTTTTGTATCCTCCTCAATTGTAGCCTGTAAAAGCTCTTCCCCCATCATGTTATGGGTTTCTTTAAATACGTTCAGCAAGGTCAAGGCTAATTCCCAGTCACCACTTAATCTTTTCATCAGTTCTTCCCAGTCGATTTCTGTGACAACTGATAATTGGCTGCTTAGTTCATTACAAGAGGAATCCATCTCGCTTACGTTATTAATTATACCCGGCTTTAGGTGATTTAAAATCGTCCTAAACATATGTGTTGGTTCAATCGGCTTAGCAATATGATCATCCATCCCACTCTGGCGACATGCTTCCCGTTCATTCTCCATCGTTCTTGCTGTCATGGCAATGATCGGAATACGCCTATTAAAACTCCGAATTTTTTGAGTTGCCTCAAAGCCATCCATCACTGGCATTTGTAAATCCATCAAAATCAAATCATACTGAGCGTTTATCCTAACCTTTTCAACCGCTTCCAGTCCGTTTTCCACTTCATCAACCTGGGCCCCTTCTTTTGTCAGAAAGGTTACGGCTATCTGTCTATTAACTGGATTGTCCTCTACCAATAAAATTCTTATTCCAAGCAGGCAATTATTTTCGTACTTTTCATATACACTGAATTCCTCCAAATCAAAATTTAGTTGAGAGGGTTCAAGTAAGATGGTAAAGAAAAAACTACTCCCTTCACCCTCAATACTTTCCACCCAGATTTTCCCTTCCATCATTTCTACCAGATTCCGACTAATGCTCAAGCCCAGACCGCTTCCCCCATAATTTCTGGTGGTTGAATTGTCTGCCTGGTTGAAGGGTTTAAAAAGTTTTTCAATTTTCCCCTGATTAATGCCAATTCCGCTATCTGTCACCCTAAATAACAATTCCTGACGACCATCAATTTTTTTACTCAACTCAATAGATACGATAATTTCACCAGTTTCAGTAAATTTTACTGCGTTACCAAGCAAATTTATCAGGATTTGTCCGAGCCGTAAAGGATCTCCCTGATAATAATCGCCAACCTCTTCCGATCTTGAGAGTTTTATCGAAATATTTTTCTCTTTGGCTTCTTCGTAAACCATAAAAATTGCATCATCCACAACCTTTTTTAAATTAAAACTGACCCTTTCAAGCGTTAATTTCCCCGACTCTATTTTTGAAAAATCCAGAATTTCATTAATAATCCTAAGCAGCGCTGTGGCCGCACTGTGAATCTTTTTTACAAAATCAGCCTGATTTTCATCCAAATCCGTTTCTAAAACCAGGTGTGCCATCCCAATAATAGCATTCATGGGTGTTCTTATTTCATGGCTCATGTTAGCTAAAAATTGAGACTTTACTTCTGTTGCACTTTTGGCTTCCTGCAAGGCTGACTTTAAAGCAGTTTCCTTTTCTTTCAGTTCGGTTATATCTGTAAATATCCCCAAATAACCGCCCAATGAGTCATCAGACTGCTTATAGGTAGAGACACTGTAGAGAAGTCTTCCCTCCTGGCCTTTACGATTTATATAATCAGACTGGGTCACTACAGGACGACCACTTTTTAAGGCTTCCTCCTTCAAGCTCTGAAATCGCTTTAATTCCTCCGGTTTAAACCATTTATCATTTACGCTCTGTTCGTTGTAATCTAAAGCTATATCCGATTCATCCGCACCAAAATATTTTCTAATCGCCCTGTTTACACCAATTACTTCACCTGCTGGATTCGTATAGAAAATCCCATTTGGCATGGCATCCAATAGCTGTGATGTAAAATAAACCTGATTACGCAATTGTTCATTGGAGGCTTTTGCTTTATCAAGTAGACGATTTGTTACCCAAATCTGTCTCGTGTACAGACAAGAAACCATATAGAAAGCGAAAATCAGCAAAAATATCAAAAGGCTTAATGAAAAACCTGTTGTCAAACCGACTAATACCGGATAGAAGAAAAAATAAAAACCGTTTGTCCAGCTGTTAACTTTCTGTTCATGTCCCTTCTTCATTTGGGATGCCAAATTATGATCAAAATACATTCCGCCAGCGGCGATTAACGAAATTCCTGCTATATAAACAACATTTACCCAATACCATTCATCTATCAGCGTCGGAAAAAGGGCAACCATAGTATCCGTCAAGAAAATGATAAAAAGGCCAATCATCGCCATCTTGTGGCCAACGGTAATCGCTCTTTCCTTAAAGTAAAACCATATCAAAAGTAAAATGCCCTGGGCCAATAAACTATTAATGATATAGAATAATGAAATAATTAAAGGCTTATCATTTAATTGAAAAAAGTATACTCCATCCCGTAGGCTCTAAAAAACACCAGCCAAAGTGTTAGAATCACGCAGCTTACCAGCGTGATGATATCCGCCATCACCTGAAAAAAACTGATTCTACGGGTAATGTAACGATACAAGCCAACCACAGCAATAACGATCAGGAGCCGACTGATGCTGTACAACCCCATCTCCAGTGCAATCGATGGCGGAAAGCCCCCACCGATATAGCGATGATAAAACTCTCCAGTCATTATAAACAAATCAACGATAAACCAGGCCAGAAAGGCAAAAGAAATTATTTTTTTGACCTTTCTATTGGAATCTCCAAAGGATGCGTAATTCCACATGGAGAACCAGGCTAGTAGTGTAGCCGCAGGTTTAACAATTATATTTATCACTTGCAAATTAAAGAACGCAGCCCCTAAAGCGATTAGCGAAACTGTGATAATTAGAAATATTAACAATTCTCGATGGTTTTTCACCCTGATTACTCCTTGGTAAGATATGTGCATTATATCAAATTATACAATAATCAATCAATTTTTATTTTTCACATATGCTAAAAACAGACCCCCAAAAGTCAGATCGAAGTCCGACGATTGGGGGTCTCTACTTTTCTTAAAAGTATTTTATTTATCTTTTAATTTTAAACTTGTTGATCATCGATTTAAGAAGCTCAGCCTGGCTTGATAATTCTTCACTGGAGGCAGCACTTTCTTCCGCTGTCGCTGAATTAACCTGAACCACATTAGAAACCTGCTCAATCCCTACTGAAACCTGGGCAATTTCCGTTGCCTGATCATTGGATGCCTGAGCGATATTGGAAACCAAATCGGTTACTTCACCAATTTCCGAAAGAATTTCTCTCAGGCTTTCGGCAGTTTCATCGGCAATCCCGGTTCCCACCGCCACTTTCTCGATCGATCCTTCAATCAGTATGGTCGTTTCTTTTGCCGCTTCGGCGCTTCTGGCAGCAAGGGTTCTGACTTCTTCGGCAACTACCGCAAAGCCTTTGCCATGCTGACCGGCTCGAGCAGCTTCCACCGCCGCATTCAAGGCCAGAATATTTGTCTGGAAGGCAATATCATCAATAACTTTGATAATTTTAGAAATATCATTGGATGATACTTTAATTGCTTCCATTGCAGACGTCATGTTTTCCATCTGATCGTTGCCGACCTGAGCATTTTTGCGGACATTGACCGCTCGATCATTGGCATTGTTGGCATTCACCGCATTTCGTTTTGTTTCACTGGCAATACTTTCAATAGAGGCGGTCAATTCCTGAATCGAGCTGGCTTGTTCCGTGGTTCCCTGAGCCAATGCCTGAGAACCATCGGCAATCTGTTTTGCTCCAGACCCAACTTCATCTGCTGCAACATTGATGTCCCGCATTGTTTTACTTAACTCCACACTGATCTGATTCAGGGAATTCTTAATAGCCAGGAAGTCACCGTCATAACGAGAAGTGATTTCCTGATCCAGATCGCCCTGAGCCATTTTTTCCAGACTTAAGGTAATTTCACTGACATAGCGACGCAAACTTTCGACGGTTTGATTGATCCCATCTTTTATCATTGTGTGATCGCCCTGATACTGTCCTTCAACCTCAACCTGCAGGTTCCCCTGGGCTAATTCTCCCAGCACTGTCTGTGCTTCCTGAATCGGACTGATTACCGCATCCAGAGTCTGGTTAAATCCACTAATGATGTGACCATATTCGCCCGGAATTTTTGTTTCATCACCACGATACTGAAGCTCTCCTTCAACCGCTTTTTGTGCCATTGTTCGGGTTTCTTCAACTAGTGTATTAATGTTTTCAATCATCGCAATCAGGCTTGGAGTTAGGGTATCCTTATCACTGCGACTCCCCATCTGTTTCATCATATTCAGATCACTGAGATCGCCCTGGGAAATATGTTGCGATACTCTTTCAATCCCTGCCAGCGTCGCATGAACCTGATTGACTGCTGTAGCAATCTCTCCATAGATGCCCTGGTATTCATTTTCAATGGTCTGTGACAGATCATTATTGCCACCGATGAGATTTAGAACCCGGTTGCCTTCTTCAAGGGCACCCAAACCGGTCACACAATCATTAATCTGTCCTTTAAGCACTTCAAAAGCACCAGTATAAGCTTCAGTAATCTTATCAGGAATTTCTCCTCTACCGATGGCACCAATATAATATGAAACGATCTCGATTAATGACTTAATGGTATTTGTAGTCTCATTAACCCCATCAATAACATCTTTAAATCCACCCTTAAACGCATCCGCGTCGGCGGTTACATCCAGTTCACCATCTTTGACCGCCTGTGAAATCATATTCGTTTCATTGACCAGAGCCCTGACACTGTAAATGGTATTATTGATAACTGGTCCGATTTCATCCATCTCATCCCGGACTTCCATATCCACCGAAACATCTCCATCAGCCAGTTTTTTTAGTGCTCCCATAATCACAAACTGCAGATCGTCAGCAAAACCATCCAAGGTTGTTGCCATTTCACCGATCTCATCGTCGCGACTAATATTTAGTCGGGTACTGAGTCGTCCCTGTCGGAATTCCTTAATCATTTCCTTGATAGAATTAACTGGCTTAATAATCGAATTCGAAGCATTTACAAGAATGAAAGCCAAAAGAGCAAAAATAATGAGTCCGGCAATAACCGTTGTCGTTATATTACTGGAAATCGCCGCGTCTACAGCAGCCATCGAATAACCCAGGTTCAAGGCCCCAATACGTTCACCATTTATTTCAACCGGATACACAATAAGGAAGATATTTTCCCCGTTATCGACGATCTCTTCAGTTGTTATTTCACCGTTATTTACTGCCAACTGCATGGGGACAACTTCAGCAAAAGAGGTCCCGATATTTTCTTCATTGGAATCTGCTTCCACTATAAACTCAGAGTTAATATAAGAAGCAAAAGAAACCTGATCACTCGCCGCTAACTTGTCAACCATTGACTGATAACTAAACTGGTCGGTTAATGCCAAGACAGCATCTGCCGAGATACCGATTTGAACAAAATAACCGGAATCACTGCGAATATACCCATACTTGAAATAATTATCACTTTCTGAATCTTTCCTGATTTCTTCAATCAGCTGTTTTTCGCCACTTTGTATGTAGCTTTGAATAGGATGATCGGCAGGAGCTGTCCACCCCAGATATTCTCCATAAGCAGCGTTAACAATCGTTCCCTCCGGATTGTACCAGTAGATGGCCGAAACGCCAGTGGCATCAGCTAAAGCAGACAAATAGCTATCACTGATACTTGCTTCATTGTTCATGACAATATTTCCAATACTAACAATTCTTGAAGCCAGTGTCTCGTTTAAGGCGTCCATGGCTGCCAGATTAAAATCAATTTGATCGACTACCTGCTGAGCTGAGGAAAGACCGTTATCAAGCATTTCTTCCTTCATACTTTTCTGTGTAAAATACGAAGACACCGAACCTAAAACCAAAACACCAACAAACACACAAATTAAAGGAATAATCAGAATCCTGGTCCTGATCGACCTGGTCGTTTGTCCTTTCTCCATTAAAAACCCTCCATCATTGTATTTTTATAAAATCTTATTTCCACACTCTTATTAACATTTTAAACGCTCTTTATTATATATTCAATAAAAACTTATAAAACTTTTCAGCTACTTTTACTACTATTCCCCAATTTGACTACATTAAAACGATCTTAATTGTATCTAATCCATACTGAACATCCCTTTTCAGCATAAATACAACTAAAAGTGTTTTTTAATTCATTATATTCCCTCGGAACACCTTATTTTTGTTTCCTTGTATTTTCCCTTAAAACTATCTCATCTTTAATTTCTTTTGGAATATCTGAAATCTCAAACGCTGGCATCGCCAGATAATAGCCTTGGGCATAATCAATCTCAAGGTCAATCACCGTTTTTAAATCTGCGCTTTCCTCAATCCCTTCAGCGACTACCCGAACACCTTTTTTATGGCAGAAAGAAACCAGATTGGTTACCAGATTTCTTTGGTCCACGTTTTTATGAATTCCCTGAATCATTTCCATATCGATTTTAATAATATCCGGCATCAGGTTCAAAACTCTCAACTCATTTGAATATCCATTTCCAAAATCATCCACCGCAATCTGCATCCCGAAGTCCCGGATCGCCTCTACTTTAACTTTTAAATTAGTTTCATCCGTACTTTCCTTCTCGATAATCTCAATGACAACCTGTCTGAAATATTTTTGATAGTTTTTTTTCAGCACTTGATGATCTTCATCCCTTAAAATCTGGTTGGGGATACTGTTAATAAAAATCTTACGTTCGCCAATCTCCTTGATATTATCTTCGATCGTCTGAAAGGCCTTGAACACAACCAGGCGCTCCAGCTGCATCAGCTTGGATTGTGCTGATGCCACTGACAGTATCTCCTGAGGGCCTTTGAAGTTATCAAGCAGAGGCCGCATCAGGGCCTCATAGGCAACCACATCTCCGCTTTTAAGGTCAACAATTGGCTGGAAGGCAAAACGGATCAGTTCTTCATCCAATAATCGGTTAATCGCCTCGCGATTTTCCAGCAAATATGACATCTGCTGGTAATATTCAGGATCAAATTCGTAGAGCTTTCCTTTTTCTTTTGTTTTCGCTTCATACATGGCAAAATCAGCTCGTTTCAACAAAGCTTCGGGGTCCTGTCCGTCCTGGGGATACCAGGCCACTCCAGCTGAAAAACGAATGCGGCTTTCCTCGCCAGTCGGCATCCTCAAGGTAAAGGACTCACTATATGGATGTAAATTTCTGATCATTTTTCTAAGTGGTTCCTGGGAGCTAAAGCCATGCAGGTAAACCGCAAACTCATCACCGGAAATACGTGATACAATTCCACCATATTTTTCAAAATATCTAAAAATTTCACTGGCCTGGATAATCAGGCGATCACCCATTTCATGTCCAAAGTTATCATTGATATACTTCAGATTGTCAAGATCTATAAAGACCATGGCCCCAATTGCATCTGGATGGTGCAGAATTCTTTTTCCGGCCTCCCGACGCAAAGCCTTGGCCGATAACAAAGCAGTTAAAGCATCAATATCCAGCTCACTGACCAGTCTATTTTTTTCTTCCATCTCCGAAGTAACATCCATAACCACGCCAACTACACCAGATGGCGATTTTGCTTCAATAATCCGCAGCCAATAATCTCTTTTTTCATAGGAGTCATAGTACCGATAGACGCCATCCTGTTCTGCAACTTTCTCATTCGTCAGGCGAAGATAGCAATTCTCCCATTCTGCCTTTGAAATCATTGTACCCGGATCGAGATGTAAAATCCAATAAAGAAAATCAGTCAAAATAACATTCCGGCTGTTTTCCATAATTTCATAACCGCCAATTGGCAGCAAACTCAATTCCAGAATTTTGGAGGTCGTCTTTGAGACGTTTGAAAGACTTTGACTGAACACCGTAATGGCTGCCGTTAATTCATCTATTTCCCGCATTCCCGTAGGTTTAAACGAAACCTCATCATAAGGGGACAAGCTTTTAACATAGTCCGATAAAGTTGATATCTTTCTGGTGAAAACAAACATTGCCACAAAAACTGCCGTCAGGGACAGTAAGGTCGTGCTGATAAAGGTATAAATTAATTTTCCCCGGATCGTTGCTGAATTCTCTCTTAAAACCGCCTCTGGAACAACCCCTACCAAACTCCATTGTTCATCTGCAAAGGGAGAATAGTCACTATATAAGCTGAGGGGCTGCACGGACAAATCAACCTTGTATCGGTTTGGCATCATAGCCTCATAGAGTCCTTCTTTATTTAATGCTTTCAGATCAAGGTTTTCTTCATTTTTTAAATAAACCTTTGCGATAACATCGCCCGTAATAAAGTTATTCAGATTCAACCGATTATCCTTGACTGAGGCGATTAGATAAAAACCGTCCTGATAGGGAATCTCAACTTCTGATAGGTAATGACTGGAAAAATAGTCCTGCTCAATTTCAAACCCAACGACACCGTAACCGTTGCCCGCCTGATCAAGAAGCGGTAAGGTGTAACAGATAACCTGCTGATTATCTCCTAAAATATCCCTCAGCGGTGACCAATAGCCGAAACGGTGGAGTTCTGAACCATGATAGTTCTGAGCAGCTTGAAGGGGATTTTCATAGTAACTATAGGCTTCATTTCCAGCTTTGATCACCATATCCAGATTCCACTGTGTACTGGTCGGAATCTGATAGTTTTTAGCAATCTCAATTGGTCCGATATTAAGCTGATAGTTACTGGCTCCTTCTACTTCTGGGGTCAGATTTCTAAGATAAACTGCCGAATGGGCAGACTCACTTTCCTTTTTTGCATTAGATCCATTGAGGATCATGAAGGCCCCAGTTACCTTTGATTCCTGCAGTACGGCAGTCAGTGCCTCCCCGGCTTCTAAAGCCACCTCATCATATATCTCATTGTCAAGATAAATCCTGCCTGGCTCAATTCCATACTGAGCGGACGTTAAAAGTATCCTGTCGTTAAGTATCACTGCTTCCTGTGTAAAACTTTCAATCACTTTTGCCTGGGAATCATTGATTGCTTGGGCTCTTGTCGTTGTTGTGCTGGTGAAGACTCGAATCGCTTCCGCATCCAGCATGTCAAAAACCTGCAAAACGGTTAGCGTAAATATCAGCGCAATACTCTGAAAAACGACAATCATGGTCAGGATTATATTCAATTGTCTGCGTAAACTCATTGTTTTTTTCATCAAAATTCTCAGTTCTAACTTTAAGTCTGCGGCTGAATTAATCTTCTCTTATTCTTCTATATAAGTAATACCAGACTCATCCAACTCACTTTTTACCATTGCATACCATTCTTCAAAGCGGGTATTTACATCTAAATTTTTAAGAACGGCCTCATCATCAAGTCCCTGACTTCTTAAGCCCTGGACCGTTTCCTTCCCGGTTTCAGACATCTCCTTTAATGAATCTTCAAGATATGTCCGTACTGTATAGCTGCCGTCAAAAGGCGCGGACGCATAGGTTTTTTCTTGCCCAACCTGCTCCATGGCAATCTCATAAACTGCCGCCACATTCTGATCACTCTCTTCTCCTGATGACATCTCACTTAGCCTTGCTTCAACACCATCGTCTTCATAAGCAGTTTTTTCCACTGGCAGGTAACCGGTATTCATCGCGAAATCAATGTTTTGTTCCGGATCAGTAAACCATTTCAGAAACAAGGCTGCGCCTTCTTCCCGCTCTGGAGTTGAAGCCGTTACAGCAATACCTGCCCCCTGAGAAATGGCAAACTGTTCACCCTCTGCAAAAACCGGATAGGATAAAGCCAGAAAATCAATAGGTGATTGGGTATTATCCTTTTCAATCCAGGTGGGAAAATAGGCGGCACCCGATGTGGATCCGACGAATGCCAGCAAATCTCCGGCCTTAATATCGTCTGATCGAAATTTTCCAATCGCATTAAAATACCCCATTGCTGTCGCTTCATAATATACATCAAAGACTTTTTTCATCGCCTGACGGTTTAGTACCGCCTGACCATTTTCACCATCGATGATTTCAACTCCCAACTGACGATTTCCAACTATCACATAGTTAGCCAGGGAATCGATCCCCATCAGACTTTTTCCATCGCTATACTGATAATATGCTTTAGCGGTTTCAAAAATCCCTTCCCAGCTGGAAAGTTTTGAAGCATCCATTCCCGTCGCCAGAAAGAATTCATTTAAAGCCGTCGCATTCGCATAAAGAATCTCAGTACTCTTAACCGTTGGAACAATTAAAAGACGATCGTTATCGAAAATTCCATTATTTAAAAACTCAGCTACATATTTTTCCTTATCTCCGTCTGAAAAATACGTATTTAAATCGCATAATTTCCCCAGATTATCCAGCTCCACAGCTTTATCAGGATAGCAGGAAAACAGGTCTGGCATTTCTTTTGCCCCAACAAGGCCATTAGCGGAAGCTGTGACAGCCTCTTCCAGTTCCATAACGCTGCCTTGCGCAATGGCATTAATAAATACGCCATTTTCCATACCAACTGTCTGATTAAAACTTTCAATCGCCTGTTCTAAAGCAATTTTGCTGTCCCCCGAATAATAATGCCAGAGATTCAGTGTTACCGGATTATCAGGATCCAACGCAGACTTAGCCTCTTTCCCTGAACAGGCTGTTAATATACAAATCATTCCTATTAATAATAACGCAATTGCCTTTTTCATCGCATCCTCTTCTTTCTCTGAAAAAATTTTCAAGACAAAGCTATTCTACCCTAAGACGGGGGAGAAAGTCAATTAAACCCTACATTTATCAACCTTATATATATCACAATAAGAATTTACACAGCCTAACCTTTTAACGACGCTCTTAACTTTCTTATTTTGCCTTCCTTTTTCAACGCAAACATGTTCAAACTAATTATTTTCATTTATCCCATTATTTTCCTTGCAGTTTTAAGTTTTTTACGCTATAATATTTTGCGTTGATTTTGACCATCGTGTGTTCGCAACCTTCCACACGTAAAACAAAACTAAAGGAGAAAAAATGAAAAAATTTAATGTATTATTTGTTACTCAGGCCGGAATTATAGCCGCACTGTACGTCATTCTCACCTTTCTGTCCAGTATGATGGGACTGGCCAGCGGCGAAATTCAGCTGCGTCTTTCGGAGATGCTCTGTATCCTGCCGGCTTTCACACCTGCTGCCATACCAGGCTTGTTTTTAGGCTGCTTTTTAAGCAATCTGTTAACTGGGTGCACCCTGATTGATGTGATCTTCGGAAGTCTGGCTACCCTGATTGCCGCTGTCATTGTTTATCAGCTTCGCCATCTGCGCAATCCACTGCTCTTGACTATACCGCCTGTGATTGCCAATATTCTTGTCGTTCCCTTTATTCTAAAATACAGCTATGGTGTGCCACTGCCAATTCCTATGATGATGTTTACTGTTGGAATTGGAGAAGTCATCTCCTGTATGGTTCTGGGTTCTGTACTCTATTTTGCCCTGGATAAACGACGTCTACTTTTTCATCAACATTAAAACTAAGCCGCAATCAAAGATTGCGGCTTTTCTTGTTCTAGGCCTCTTCCTTTTTTTCAATTTCCGTTACACACGTGGTTTTAATTGTCTCCACCAGAAACTGCAATCCGTCTATGACGTGAGGTCGGATATCCCCCCCAATCAACACCAGCATAATATCATCACCTAGAGAAAGTTCTCCTTCATTAAGCCAAACCCGGACATGAAAAATCCCCTCCAGTTCAAAAGTTTTTTTAATGGCTGCATTGACTTTTTCTTCATCATAGGAAAAAAACATACCTTTTACCTTGCTGCCATCATCAATACCCTTTCGCACCTGCGCCTTTGGCGTCTGTCTGACTGTCCCGTTATGGACCAGGTACATTCCTTCCTGCCGCGCAGTTTCGTCACTTTTTGCAGCCCTTAACCACTCATCCACCGAAGGCAGGGTTTTACTTTTATCTATCATATTATCTCCTCAGGTTTAAATTCAAAAATCACAAAAGAATATCGCCGTTCTGAAACTTTTATCCACTAACACCCCAGCTTATCCCTGAAAGCCATTCATCTTCCTAAATTGCTCTGTTCGTGTTTGACTCGTCATTTTTCAGCCACAATCATATCAAGATTCTCAAACCATACTGATCCACTGCGTCGGACTGAGTATCCTCTCTTTTTCAGCTCTGCAAACATTACCTGCATAAAAATGCCGTGGCTAACCAAAATTACATCCTCTTTTTGTGCCTCCAGTAAATCGATTGCCCTTTGGGCCCGCAAAGTCGTCTGCTTTCTGAGTTCCGGTTGCGTCGTAATATTTAAAAACCAGTGGGTTCTACCCATCGCCTTTAGCAAAGGCGTCGGCAGTTTAATCGATGATTCTATAAAGGAGCGTAACTCTACTTCATTAAATACTTCATTTTTTATAAAATCCCGTTCACCAAAAAGCATTCTGGCTGTTTCTTCCGTCCGCTTCAGCTCACTAATAAAAACTGGTCTTCTTCCCGTTTTAATATCAGATTCGACATCACAAAAAATTTCTGCTTCTGAATATCCCTTGCAAGCCCGATTAAAAGCTTCGCCGGTATAGCATTTTTCCCATTCAAACAGCACTTTTGCATGACGGATCACAATCAGCTTCATGTTCCCTGCCCTCCTCAGTTAATTGACGAAACGGAAACTACATTCCTCTGCTATAAGAGCTCGCACAATCCAAACAAAGTTTTTGACCATTTTCCAACCGAATCATGGGCTCTGCAGTTTTTTCTCCGCATTTTTCACAGATAACACTTTGAAAAATCCGGGCCGCTTCCGGCAAATCATACTCCGGAGTTTTAAAATCAAAAATTTTTGTCGCGTCCGGTTCGTTTAACAGGAAATCTTCCTTTTCATCCCGACTCATTTCCGGCAAATTTTTTAAAACCAGACGAATTTTCTCGCCCGTTTTTCGATTAAAAAATGAAAAAGCCTGTTTACCCCGGTTACGAAAAATCAGATTTCCTTTTCCGGCACTGCATCCTAAAATCACCTGAACGCCATCAACACCACAGGCATCATTTTCCGTGACGCAAACGACATCTTCATCTTCTGAAAAATTGATATTCAAAGCCTTCATCGCTTCCAGTGAAGCTCTTACTCCAATTGCCAGACCGGGACAGTGATGTCCATGAAATGCCACTGATTTTTCCCATAATTCTTTATTCATAATTCTCTCCTTATTTATAAAAAAGACTCACTTCAGTGAGCCTTATCTGCAATCTTATTATTAGTAATACGGAGTTGCAAACTGTCAATCCCAGCGACCACCAGGTCAAGGTGCCCTTCCCGCACACCAGCTTCAGTTCGCTGATTTTTAGCTCACTTGCCAACATTTAATTTTTTTCAGTATATCCCAGGCCTCTTTTTTTGTCAATCGGATTAAGGATTTCTGATTAACAGGCTTTTCGCCTGCCTTTGCCCCCTCATTATTTGACGCTTCATCGATATTCAAGATAGAATCTAAAGTCCCGCTTCGTATTAATATAATCCATCAACACATTATTAAACATCGTTAATATTTAACATAAATTTAACAAATCATCAATTCCCTTTATTTCTCATAATCGTTCATGGTTTCAGGCAGAGCAAAACACCACTAGCCCTTAATAAAAGTCAGCTTTTGATTAAGTAAAGGTAAACAACGCTCCATTAAAAGGTTAGTATTTGTTGGAATTTCGCTTTTTTCAAAAGAACTGCTGTGTTATAATAAACACATTATTATTTTTTTCTGTTAATCAATCAGAACATCTTTACTTCTTAATTCAAATTAAATCGACTATAACCTTTGTCTATAAAGGAGCCTTAAGCATGAAAACTATCGCCGATTATATGTGGGTTATTATCTCCGCCATGATTGTCTTTCTGATGCAGCCAGGTTTTATGGCATTAGAAACCGGGATGACGCGGGCAAAAAACTCCATAAATGTTGCCATTAAAAATATGTCAGATTTTATCCTGTCAGTTGCCGCCTTCTGGTTTATCGGATTTGGCCTGATGTTTGGCCACTCATTTCACGGAATCGTAGGCATCAGTGATTTTTTTGTAAACTTTGAACAGGAAGACTGGAAAGCTGCCTTCTTTTTATTTCAAGCCGTATTTGCCGGGACTGCTGCCACCATCGATTCCGGCGCCGTTGCCGAGCGGGCGAAATTTTCAACTTATCTGCTGATGTCCTTTATTACTTCAGCTTTTATCTACCCAATCTTTGGCCACTGGGCCTGGGGCGGATTTTTTTATTCCGATAACGCCGGATGGCTGGAGAACCTTGGCTTCCTGGATTTTGCCGGTTCTACTGTTGTTCACTCCATCGGCGCTTGGGTGGCACTGGCAGGGGTAATTATAATCGGCCCCCGAGTCGGACGTTTTACTGAAGACGGAAAATCCCATAAAATCCGTGGCCACAATTTAGTCTTTGCCTATTTCGGTGTTTTTATCCTTTTCTTTGCCTGGTTTGGCTTCAACGCCGGCAGCACCCTAACCGCCACAACAGAAATCGCCGATATCGTTGCCAATACAATGATTTCCGCTTCTTTTGGGGGAATCACCAGCCTTTTTATCAGCTGGAAATTCAGCGAAAACCAGCTACCTGAACCGGAAAGCATCATCAACGGTATCCTTGGTGGCCTGGTGGGAATTACCGCTGGCTGCTTCTACGTCAGTGCCGTAGGCTCACTGGTGATCGGTGTTGTTTCCGGTCTAATTGTTTATTTCGGTACTTTATTACTGGAAAAACTAAAGCTTGATGATGCTGTCGGTGCCATCCCGGTTCACGGTTTTGCCGGAATCTGGGGAACCGTTGCCACTGGATTGTTTATTCAGGATTCTTTTTTGGTTGAATTCGGCATTACCCGAGGCCAGCAGATTCTTGTCCAGTTTTTAGGTTGCTTCGCCGCCTTTATCTGGGCTTTTGGGATCGCATTTATTCTAATGAAAATTATTAATCATTTCTACCCCATGCGAGTTTCTTTAAGCCATGAGGAAATTGGTCTAAACATCGCCGAACACGGCGCCTCTACCAGTATTTTCGAATTATCCAACTCTGTGCGAAACATTATTGAAAACCGCAACTTCAAAAACGCCTCAAAAATCGAAGTGGAATTTGGCACCGAAATTGGCGAGCTTACCTCCTATTTTAATAGCATGGTAGACGACCTAAAAGAAAAAGAAGAAGCCGCAGAAGAAGCCCTGAAATCTCTGGAACATATGGCCGTCACTGATGGTTTAACTCAAATTTTAAACCGCAAACACATTACCGATGCATTGGAAAAAGAAATTTATATTGCCAGCAACTATAAGTCCGACTTGTCCATTCTCTTATTTGATATTGATTTCTTCAAAAAAGTAAATGACCAATTTGGTCATCTGGCAGGGGATCAGGTCCTTGTTGATATTTCCCGAAACATTCAGAGCTCTTTGCGAAAAACCGATTATTTTGGCCGCTATGGCGGCGAAGAATTTTTAGTCGTGATGCCCAAAACCGATCTGGAAACCGCCTATATTATCGCTAATATTATCCGGGAAAAAATCGAAAAAATGGTCTGGAGCTTTTGTGAAGGCTACTGCATCACCGTCAGCGGCGGGGTCGTCGAAAATAACGGCTCAGATATTAACAAACTGATTCATCAGGCTGATACCTTACTTTATACCGCCAAAGAAAATGGCCGAAACCAGATCAGAAAATAAACCCGCGATAAAAGTCAATTAGCTTTTATCGCGGGTTTCCTGTTATACATCTTTTTTTAATAATTTTCTTTTCGAACTTCGAAATAAACTTGTGAATAATGGCAGACCGGACAATAATCTGGTGCTTTTTTACCCATCACCAGATGTCCGCAGACACGGCATTCCCACATTACTTCATCACTTTTTTCAAATACTTTCTGCATTTCCACATTATCTAAAAGATATCGATAGCGAGCTTCATGAGCTTTTTCAATGGCGCCGACTTTTCTAAAACGTTCTGCCAGTTCAGGGAATCCTTCTTCCTCAGCATCTTTCGCAAATCGATCATACATATCGGTCCACTCATAATTTTCGCCTTCTGCAGCTTTTAGCAGGTTATCGGTAGTTTTGCCGATATTTCCCAGCTCTTCAAACCAGATTCTGGCGTGTTCCTGCTCATTACGGGCAGTCTGCAAGAAGATTGCTGAAATCTGATCGTAGCCTTCCTTGTGTGCCACATCAGCAAAGTAAGTGTATTTATTTCTAGCCTGACTTTCTCCGGCAAAAGCATCCTGTAGATTTTTTTCTGTTTTTGTTCCGGCATATTTATTAGCCTTCCCTTGGGTTTCTTCTACCTTTTCAAAAAATGAAGCAGGTTTCTTGCAACGGGGACATGTAAACTCATCGGTCAACTCCCCTTCATGAATATATCCACAGACTGTACAACGATATTTTCCCATTTTTTCCTCCTGAATTTCTTGTATTGATATTAATAAGGTCCCCCCAAAAATATCAGTAATCAAAATTTTATGACTCTAATTTGTAAATCAGATAAACGAATATCTTATTACCACTTTAATTTAATTAGAATCGTTACTATCTAGAACTTATTATACATGATGTTCAGGATTTATCAATCCTTTTTTAGTTAAATCTTTAATTTTTTTATAACTATCCTCATTATTTAATGATTATACTTTACACTTCCTAATCTCAGGTTTAACCCTATTTTGCAATTTCTGTTCTATTTCTCCCCTGTTCTTTAGCCTTGTATAATGCATTATCTGCAAACATCAGTAAATCATCAAACTTTTGAATACCAGAACTAAGTTCTGCTACCCCCACACTGACTGTCACCGGAATTACTACATCTTTATAAATGATTTTTCTTAATGCCAGTCGCTTTCTAAATACTTCCGCTTTTTCATAAGCCTGATAAACATCTGTATTATCCATTACAACCGAAAATTCCTCCCCGCCAATCCTACCAATGATATCGCTTTGCCGAAAAACTTTCTTAAGGGTTTGCGCCATCTCACGCAGCACCTGATCCCCAGCCTGATGTCCAAGGTTATCATTAATTTTTTTGAAAAAGTCCAGATCCATCATCAGAACACTTATGGCTTTGTTATCTCTTATAGCCCGTAAAAAAGATATTTCAGCACATTCATTAAATCGTCTGCGATTGTATAAGCCTGTCAGCTCATCAGTATTGGCGATTTCGATTAGCTTCTTTTTCAGCTCCTCCCCCTGAGTAATATCTTCAATTAAAATCAGGCGTCCAACAATTTTCTTGTCCTCAAGCCTTTGACTCACGATACTGAAATATCGCTCCCCACCACCAATATTAAGCTTTATTATTGATTTATCCTTCTGCTCGATAGACTGATAAATTTCCGGATGCTGGTCTAACTGGGTTCTCAAATCTCCTTCTTTAATCGAGATATCATAATAATTAAAAAAATCGACACTTTTGCGATTGAAATCAACCACTTTTCCCTGAGCATTTAGAAGCATCAACCCGTTAAGGTTACCCTCAAAAGCAAAATCTCTGCCCAGATCCCGGATCTCCAGAAAATTATAAAACTGCAAAGACATAAATGTCATCAAAACAGAAACCGGCAGTATGACCGCCATGAAGTCAAAACTCATCTCAGTGCAGACAATGTTCAGAATTATGGCAAGCAATGGCAAGGCAGAAGTAACTGTCAGTAAGCTGACCTGACTTTTTTCTTCCACTAAAAACTGACAATAATACCGATAATACAAAACGAAACTAATAATCAGTGCAGCTATCATGTAAACTGCATAAAGATAATAAAAGGGCCCTTTCGCCAGTTCCAGAGCATTAAAGCCAAGAATAGTGTTTCTTAATGAGATGGACTGATAATAAAGGTGATAGCTGCTATTTGTCAGGCGCATAACAAAAGTCGTCACTGGAACCAGAAAAACAACTATCAGCCCTAACCCCTTCACGGCTTTACCGTGTTCCGTATATAAAAGACAAGTCAATAACCATAAAGCTGGTATAAAGGGAATTCCAAAGTATTCCACCTGATTCCAGAATAACATCGCATCGAGAGATTCCACGTTAATCTCCATCAAATAACCCAGAATATAAATTTGAGTCGACAGACTGAGAAAACCCAGCACCTTCGCATAAGAGGTTTTGCCCCTGACAAACGAAGAAACAAATAAGAGCGAAAGTAATATAATGCAAATAAAAAGATATATACTTAGTAGTTTCAACAAGTTTTATAACACTCCTTATCCAAATCCCTAATGTTTATGACCTAAAAAAAGAAATGACTATCAGTTAAGCAAAAACTGATAGTCCCGGCCTGGATATACCAAAAACCAGTTCTTTATTTATTAGCGCTGCTCTTTTCCAGCCGCTCCTTTCAGGTGCAACGTTCTTAGATAAGCGTCTTCACCTCCAAAAGCTGTTAGATTTACCGCTCTCTGACCGTTTTAACCAATTTTTATTAAGCTGTGTAGAATTTTTCTTCCGTAATAACTCGGTTTCTTCCCATCTCTTTAGCCAGATACAGGGCAGAATCCGATCGACTCAGAACATCATCGACCGTTTCTCCCTCTTTAAGCTGGGCCACTCCAAAAGAACAGGTCTTTTTGCCCACTGCTTCAAACTCGTAGTCGGCAATTTTAAGTCGCAGTTTTTCAGCCAGCTGATGAGCTCCGGATAAATCTGTATCAGGACAGATAATGATAAATTCTTCTCCACCCCATCGACCAAGTACATCCATGTGTCTGATTCCTTCTTCAAGCAGTCGACTCACGGCGATTAACACTTCGTCTCCAATAAGGTGACCATGTTCATCATTGACTTTTTTGAAAAAATCAATATCCACCATGATCACTGATAATAAACGGCTTTCTGTCATGCTATGCTCATTATCTATAAGCACTTCATCAATTTTTCGACGATTATAAAGTCCCGTCAGCTGGTCCTTATGAATCATTTCTTTCATTTCGTCTTCCATCTGATGACGTTCAGTGACATCCCGCTCAATATATAATATTCCTGTAGGATTACCATCTTTATCTCTTAAAATATTGGCATTAGCTTCACTGTAAAAATGACTTCCATCTTTCTTAATCATCAGGTATTCTGCTGCCCCGGTCAGATGTCCTCTTAACATTTCACTGATAAAATAAATCGCTTTTTCCAAATAGGATTCGTGGACAAATTCCATTACGTTACGACCTAGAATTTCCTCTTGCGAATCATAGCCCCACATCTCAACTGTCCGATCGGTCACAAACTCCACAATCCCCTCCATTGATGTGATGGCAATCCCATCAGGGGAAGTATCGATAATTGTTTTAAACTTATCCTCACTGACACGAAGCGCATCTTCTATATAGCTTCGCTCAATTATTTCTTCCTCTAAACGAAAATTTGATTCCAGCAGCTTGTTTAAATCCATCTTTTCCTTGGTAATATCCCAGTTAGCCCCAATCATCCTGATGGGGCGGCCATTCTCATCCGCTGAGACTGTGGCCAGAATTCGAATCTGTTTTTTCTTCGAAAGCGTTCGGAATTCTGTTTCACATTCACCGATGTTTATAATCGCGCTATTTATTTCTCTGCGCACCTGGTCGATATCATCAGGATGAATGATTTGCTCCCAAATTGAATGGTCCACTTGTCCAGCTTCTATATCCAGATCAAATATTTTAATCATCTGTTCATCAAATACCAGCTGATCAGATATCATGTCCCAGTCAAAGACTCCAATTTTGGCCACTCGGGTAGCTAACTTCAGCCGATTTGACAATTGCTCCAGTTCATTTCTCGCCTGCCTGACTGTCACAACATTAAAAACTGCTTCCATCAGCAGGGTCATATGCAGTACTTCAGCTTCTCCAAAACCACCGCTGCGATTTGCCAGACCGATCGTCCCGATGATTTTTTCTTCTCTGAGTACTGGCACGACCATCATATTTTCTATCTCGATGCGCTGCGACTTTTTTAAGCTGCTATCCAATTTAAAGTCATTAACCACAACAGGCTTACAAATCTTCCTGACTTTTTCTAGCATCTGAAGATGCTTCCCCAGAAACATCTCTTTATAGGCCTTTCGCACATGATCCTCTAAATCATCTTCCCAACCACTGTTTAAAGAGAAAATCTCCGGCAAATCATCACAACAGGTAATATAACCCATCTGGCTTTCCGTTAGTTCTATCGCCTGTTTCAGTGTATAGTCAACAAAGCTTTGAATTGAAGCAGATGATTGGCGTAGCACATCCACCAGCTGTCTTAATCGGTTCTCATTCTTTTCGACCTGATTTTTCGTCTCAACCATTTATCTGTTAACCCTTACCCTTTATATAATCTATCAAAATAATATTTATTCCCTGATGAAATAAAAGCTAAATGTTATGTCAGTTCATCGTAACCACAACCATTTTAGAATAATTACTTTTAATTATAGTACAAATGAAGGATAAATTACCAGCCTTATTGTCAATACTTTATCTTACTAAAACTTCCAGGCCCCTATATCGGCGAAGTGGTGCATGAATTACTCTTAAACTTTAATCATGATGGCTCCTGACGGACAACTATCGAAGCTGCTTATGTATATTAAATCTGGTTAATTTTACTGAAATAGGTTACAATAAAAAGAAACGACTGCGTGCCGTTTACTGGAGGAATTATGTTAAGAGATGAAATTTTCGAAGCTATTGAGATGGTCGGATTTGATGAATACCGGGAAATTGAAGCAAAAGACCTGGTCTTTGCCGAAGCGGTATTTGCCAGCTGTAAACAAAACACTTGCGGCAATTACGGAAAGAATCATTCCTGCCCGCCACTTTCAGGCGATATGAAGAAAAACCAAAGCCGGTTTCTTGAGTACGATCATGCCATTATCCTGAACAAGCTGGCCCATATGGGTGATTTCTATGAGAAAATGGAAGAAGCCGGTAAGGAAGTCGCGGCAGCACTTAATCAGCTGCGGGAAAAACTGGCAGACAAACCTGTGATGATTGCCGGTCCTGGTGGCTGTGATCGCTGCGATCCCTGCGCGGCTAAAGAAGATGAGCCCTGTCGATTCCCCGATGAAAAACGCTATTCCATGGAAGGCAGTGGCCTGGATATTGTCAGTATGTCACGTAAGCAGAATATGACTTATAACGGTGGCAACAATACCCTGGGATTCTTTATGATGGTCCTTTATTAAAATAAAAAGCAGTCACTTGGCTGCTTTTTATTTTTTCCTCCATTTATCTCCAGATAATCTTTGCTTTATTTCTTGGAACAGTCCGTTTATAGCTGACTGATGGATGGCCAATAATCATGCATGATACCAGACTGCTGTCTTCTTCAACGCCAAGTTTCTTAAGCATCTCAGGCTGATCATTTAAGGCTGCCAGAGCAAAACCACAGAAACAGCAGCCCAAACCCAATGCATTGGTCATCAGTTCCATATTGGAAGAAGCCAATGCCCCATTAATTGGATTTCTGGCCGTCACAAATACGATTGCCGGCGCATGAAAGAACAACCGGTCGTGGCCAATTTTATCAGCATGATAATCATCGTACATTTTTACCCAAAGGTTAGCGTATATATGGTAACGTTCCATTCCTTCAAGTTTTTTCTCTAAAATGGCCTGCCCCTTTTTACGAAGCTGATCGTAAATTGCATCGGCTACTTCTTCGATGGTTTCAGTAACAGCAATATAAGAGACATCCTGGCTGTTAGATCCAGTTTCCGTAAACCGTCCAGCTTCAATAATTTTTTCAAGCGTTTCTTTTTCAACTGGTTGCTCCTTAAAATGGCGGATACTTCTTCTGAATTTGATAAAGTTCAACAGATTATCAGCCGGTACCTGAAAACTGTCTTCGTTAAAATCGATAACCTCTTTCATCTCATCCTCATCCCCATATATCGCTTCCTGAGGACAGATAGCAATGCAATGCCCACAATTAAAACACAACTGATTTAAAACCTTCGCCTTATTGTCATCAGTCATCTTAATGGCCACTCTGGGACAGTCTTTTTCGCATAATCGACATCCGATGCACTTTTCTTCATTAATTTTTATCATCTCTCTACTCCTTTTATTCACACTGACTTATTAGTTCTTCTTCTATATTAACCATCATACCCTAAATTTCTATTTTATGACAGTAGCCACCTACAAAAGCTTACAAGTTCTCAATATAAGTTTGGCTATATTTAATCTAACCACTCTATCTAAAACAATGCTCACTTATCAATCGCAAACCGAAACGACAATCACTTGCTTATGTGATATTTTGTCTTAAAGTATATTTTTTATGAAATTCGGTGATTCAAAGAAGTGATTATATGTCTTATTTATGATGTTTTTTTGTTTTTTCCGAAATATCACTTGACTTTATTGCCGTTTTTATTTATGATTAAATCATCCTCAAAAGAAACCCATCAAAATTATTTTATTAACACTTTTACAAAAACACCGATCTCCTCCCAAATTGTCGGTGTTTTTGCCTTTTCTGAAATAAATCTTCCTTAAAAGCCAGCCGGGATTCAACTAATTTTGAATCCCGGCTGGCTTTTTATGCAGCTTTGAAAACTCATATAAGATTGTATAAGCACAACTGCAGATATTGCCATAATTCATACTTTGTGAATTAATAGACCTTTTATTTCTTTATCATACACTCTTTTATGATGATTCTAAATTTATAGTTGACAAGTCAACTTAAAATCGGTATAATCTCTGTTGACAAGTCAACTATATATTCTTCATAATCAAATCAATCATAACATTCTAAAGGAGACAATCATGGAATCAGAAGATATCCTTTCTTTTATCAAATTAAACAGCTGGATCTTTCGAACAACCCAAACTTATCTGGATCGGGTTCTTAAAAAATATGATCTAAGCAGTGGCACTTACCCTTATCTTTTACGACTCAATCATCATGATGGAATCAGTCAAAGCCAACTCAGCCAGGAATTAGGACATGATAAGGCGATGACTGCCCGTACCGTCTGTCGCCTCGTCGATCTTGGCTATCTTCGTCGGGAAAAAGATACTGCCAATTACCGGGCCAATAAGATCTATTTAACCCCCAAAGCTAAAAGTGTCATTCCAGCTGTAAAGTCAGATATCAATAAACTGTCAGCTGTTATCACAGCTGATCTCTCAGACGAAGAAAAGGCCATCACTATGAGTTCCCTTACAAAAATCCACAGTAAACTCCAGGACTTTACTCATCACAAGGAGGAATTATGAATAAAACTGAAAACATCAATAGCAGGCGATGGATCATTCTCGTTGTCGTCCTTTTAATTATCTTTATGGCAACCCTGGACGGCAGTATCGTCAATGTTGCTCTGCCCGTCATGTCCCAGTCTCTGAACGTTTCGACCTCAAGTATCCAGCTGGTTGTCACCAGCTATCTGATCACTGTATCAGCACTCATTCTGATTTTTGGTCGACTTGGTGATCTTTTAGGTAAATCAAGGGTTTTTAAATTTGGAATCGTGATATTTACTTTCGGATCACTATTGTGCGGACTCTCTCACAGTTTTATGATGCTGGTTATTTCCAGAATTATTCAAGCTATCGGATCAGCTGCCACAATGGCTAATAGTCAGGGCATTATCACCCATGTTTTCCCTGCTCACGAGCGAGGCCGGGCACTCGGCATGACCGGCACCTTTGTCGCGCTAGGGGCATTGACCGGACCAGCTCTGGGCGGCCTTATCGTCGGGGCCCTCAGCTGGGAATATATCTTTCTGATCAATATCCCAATTGGAATTATCGGCTTCCTGATGGCCATGAAAATTTTACCCCATAACAAGATCGATATGCAGGAAAAACTGGATCTGAAAGGTTCGCTGCTGTTTATGCTGACTATCATCCCCATGTTTGCTGCCATTGAAGCCGGCGGTCAGCTGGGCTATCAAAGTCCACCGGTTTTATTAGGTCTGGGAATTGCAGCACTTTCCTTTATCAGTTTTCTGTTCACTGAAAAAAGACAAGCCGAACCGCTTCTTGATCTGTCAATCTTTAAAAACAGTCTATTTTCCTTAAGTCTGTTCTGTGGTTTTCTATCCTTTATTGCGCTATTTGCTTCAAATATTATTCAGCCATTTTATCTGCAGAACGCAATGGGCTTTTCACCTTCCTTTGCTGGCATGCTGCTAATGATTTATCCGGCTATACTGGCCGTAGTCGCTCCAGTCAGCGGTTATATGTCAGATAAAATCGGTTCCGAATTTTTGACTTTTATTGGACTGTTGATCACCAGCCTGGGCTTATTCTTAATGTCTACTCTTACGGTCTCATCAACCCTTCTGGTCATCGTCACCTACACTGCTCTTTTGGGAATCGGTAACGGACTTTTTCAGTCCCCCAACAATTCCCTGATCATGTCGACAGTACCCAAACACAAATTAGGGATTGCCGGCAGTGTAAATGCCCTAATCAGAAATATGGGAATGGTTTTTGGGATTGCTCTCTCCACCACAATTCTTTACAGCCGAATGAGCTCAATGGTTGGATATGTTGTTACAGATTACATCGAAGGACAAAGCGACATCTTTATTTATGGGATGCACGGCGTTTATCTTGTCGCCGGTACAATCTGTCTGGTCGGTGCACTACTTACCGCTTTCAGGCTGATTCGCCAGCGACAAGCCAGTAAATCATCAGAAACAATCCGGGAAGATTAAAATAAAGCGCTGATACACAATCAAAACGTATCAGCGCTTATTTTAATTTAAATTGCTCTTACAGTGAAATATAGTAGGGGCAGATATCCTCAAAATGACCATCCTTCATTCGAAATCCACCAGGAATAACCCCCAAGGGCTGAAAGCCCAGTCGTTCATACAAATGTCTGGCCGCAAAATTTGTTGCCACTACAGCATTAAACTGCAGAATTGAAAAACCGTATTTCGGCGCCTGAACAAGGCAGTCACGAACCAGCTTTTCACCGATGTGTAAACCTCGGGCTTCTGAAGATACCCCATAACTGGCATTGCTGATGTGACCGCAACGACCCACATTATTGGGATGAAGAATATAGAGGCCATAAATTTTTTCAGTCTCCACCTCTTCTGCCACTGCGCAATAAGTTTGTTCTCCAAAGAACTTGCGTCCGCTTTCTTCTGTCAGACAATCTTCTTGAGGGAAGGCAATTCCTTCTTCTACAATTTCATTCCAAATCAGGTTCATGACTGGTATATCACTATCTTTAAACTGTCGAATTTTAATATTTGGTTCTTTTGTCATTTTATTTCCTTTTCAAAATATATTTATTGTTTTGTCACTGCAGTGACTCCATAATTCCAAAGAGATTGTCTTCAGTATCTTTACAATAAGCGAAATAACCCACTCCTGGAATTGTCTGTTTGGGCGATAAAACCGTTCCTCCCGCTGCTTTGATCTTTTCAGCAAATTCGTCAAAGGATGCCACTTCAATAGTATTGATTGTCCGCTCTGAAGGCTGGTCCCGCTTTTTGATCGCTCCGTTAATCCCCGGTTCGCTCTCTTCATGAGTTGTAACCAGCCAATAGTCTCCGGGGCCGCCCCAGTTTGAAATCTGCCAATCAAAGACCTCTTCATAGAATTTTACTGCTCTTTCAGGCTGGTCTGCACATAATTCAAAGTGAATAATTGATGACATAATGATACCTCCATCATATTCTTTTATTTATTATTTAACCAAAAAAATACGTTCTATCCATTTTTTACCTTTCTGTTTATTCTGATTACTATTTATATCTAATCATTGATTAAAATCTATACAAGTCTAAAGTTTTTAATTGCTCAACTATAGTCAGGCTTTTTCTAATCACCATTTAGCTGTTCACTCCAAAAACTGCGCCCGAAAGAAATGGGATCAGCCAAATCAGCCAAACAATGAGGCTAAATTTATGGAAATTCATCAAATCCTGCTCATTATTCTTTCGTAACACCACGGTCGCCCATATTGCATGAAACAACATCAAAACGATTGCCAATAAACCAGTAATGCCATGGAAACTCAATAAAGATCCACTTTCACCAATTTGTCCCATCAAAGTTGTGTCGCAAATCAGACCAATATAAAATAAAGCCAGATGCCATTTTTTTAACATTCCTTGAATTTTCTCACTCCAAACACCAATCGAATAAAATATCAATGCCAGAGAAATAGTAATTATTGCATACTTTAACATCATAACCTCCGTCCCTTTTTGTCAGTCGATTATTTATTTTCTGTTTCATTTTATCATTTCGATATTAATCGAGCAAACCTATAGACCTCATATCCTGCAATATTCAGTTGATTTAAATATTTAGAGACTCCGTCCCACATACTCAAAAATATAATAGCCACTAAATTATTAGCAAAAATTCTTATTCGATCTCATACCAATCATAAACACAGAAAAAACTCTGGCACAATTTTTTTAATTACACCAGAGTCTTATTATTAATACTAGCATTGCTATTTTAAATATATTTTCTCAAATTATGAACTAAAACATCTCTTTGCTAAGCTGATCAATGACATCAGTCGTCGCTTCATAGACCCCTTCGAAAGAGCTGATATTTAAACCCTGGCTCAAATTAGGAATAAAGTAATGTTTTCCATTTTCTTCACAGGCTTTTTTTGTATCTTCATAAATCTTTTCCCGCGTCCAGCCTGGGAAATCAACACGACCACTGTCGATACCACCCATAAAGGTTATTTTACCACCATATTTTTTAATCATTTCCGGAATATTATTGGTGGTCATAACACCCTGCCAGATATCAATTCCCATTTCAATCATATATGGAACAAGGTTGGCAGCGTAAGAGTCGCTATGATGAATAATCAATTCTACCCCATTGTCTTTCCAATAACCATATACCTTTTTGTAAGCCGGTAAAATAAATTCTTCAAACATTTCTGGAGAAAGAAAAGATGAAATCTGGCTACCCCAGTCATCATGATGAAAAAGCGCATTAGGATGAATGTGTTTGATATATTCTTTAGCATAGGCAAGTTCATATTCAACCACATAATCTATTAATGCTTTCATTTCTTCCGGTTCTTCATACAAAGCCATCAAGGCATCTTCCATACTCATCAGGTGGTGAGTCATTTCAAAAATCCCCGGTGCACAGAAGGCAGTTACATATTTCTCATCTCGATTGACTGAATTGGCGTGAGCGATGGCCGGAGCCCATTCTTCGTCGGAATAAAAAACAGTCGGGGCAGTAACTGATTCTCGCCAGTCACAGATATCTTTAATGACTTTATGTTCATCATCATGCATTGGAAAAGAGCCAATCTGATCAGCCGGCCAGTCAAAGGTGATCCCCCATTTATTTTTTATTCTCGTTCCCGGTGCTGGAGCCAGAGGAAGATCCATTGGCGCTTCCAGAATCAAATCCATAAATTCGTACTGATTAACAAAACGGTCAGGCTGACCACCATTCAAAACTTCCAGTAAATTCTGTTTAATTGTTAACATCGTTCCTCCTATATTTAAAAAACTTGTTTGCAAACAAATTCTGTTTATTTTCTTCTTAAAGCGTTTAGGCAATGCCAAGCAAAGATTTTGCTTTGGCAGCCGAAGATCCGGCATCCGGTGCATAGCCATCGGCACCAATTTCATCGGCATATTCCTGTGTAACTGGCGCTCCGCCGACAATCACTTTCATATCTGGGAAAGCCTTTTTGACAGTTTGAACAGCCTCTTTTAAAGCTGGCATAGTCGTTGTCAAAAGACCGGAGCAAGCAACCAGGACAACGTTTTCATTTTCCTTAATGGCTTCAACAAATTTTTCAGCCGGAACATCTACACCCAGATCAACCATGGTGAATCCCGAACTTTCAAGCATCATCACAACCAGATTTTTTCCAATATCATGAAGGTCCCCAGCAACCGTTCCCATGACGCAGGTTCCCAGGGATGAAGCTCCATCACCTGCCATTACCGGTTTTAAAACCTCAACCCCTTTAGACATGGCTTTAGCTGCAATCAGCATTTCCGGGACAAAAATCTCACCGGCTGAGAATTTTTCACCCACTACACCCATCGAAGCAATCATCGCATTCAGAATATCCTGAGCCTGAGTACCACTATCCAGAGCTTCCTGAACAGCTGCTCCAATTTTTTTTGATTTACCAGTTTCCACCAGAACTTTTACTTCTTCAATTTTAGACATAAACCCTTCCTCCTGACTGGTTCTAGACAGTATCTATACACCGCCCATGTTATTGCTTGCAAGCAATTGAATTATAGCCCATGAATCAGCCTAAGTCAACTATTTTCGTAAAATATTATTTTAATATTATAATTATATCGTTTTATGGGTTTAAATAGGTTTAATATTTGTAAATAAAAATACCTGTTATTGTTCGCAAACAATAACAGGTATTTCCTGGTATAAATAATTTTTGACACTTCTAAGCGTTCGGCACTCTTCTAGAATCCGGTCCGTGATACTATCAGCTGAATTCAAGAGTGATTTCTGCAGCAATGGATTGGAATCAATTTTTAGGGCATATAGCATTTCATTAACACAGATTTCAAACAGTTCATCTTTGGATAAATCAAGTTCCCCTTCATATTGTTTAAGCGTCAGGGCTCGCATCACCCCATATGAGGCGGTCAAGGCATAATCATGACGACGCTTTTTTTCTTCCGGATGAAGACAGTCATTTTTTTCGATGATGGACTCATACAGTTTATATAAATTCCCGTCCCGCGTGGCCTTTTCCAATAGGTCAAGCTTATTCATTTCATATATAAAACGGTCATAGTCCGAATCAATTCCCGTTATCTTAAAATGCAGACTGAAAAAAGTGACCAACTGAAGCAGCTCATCCTCACGATCCAAATATTTTATCACATGGCTATACAGCACCTCATAATTATTATTTAGCATGTCACTGGCAATGATATCCTTTGTCTTAAAATAATAGGTCACCAGCCCCAGATTAACCCCAGCTTCTTTGGCAATCATGGTATTGGGCGTATTATCAAAGCCATTTTCCAGATAAAGACGTTTGGCAGTCTGATAAATCCGTTCGCGGTTATTCAAGTTGAAGTCCTCTTTCTATTTTTTTATATAATAGCATAGAAAAGCGGTTTTACGCAATGAATCAAACAAAACGATTAAAATACCGCGTTCATATTAACCAATCGCACCCTAATCTGATATTATCATTATAAATTGTCTTTTTTCTTATTACCGCATCACCCGTCTGGCGACTGCCATCGCCGCCTTATACCAGAAGGGTTCCATCCGCTTTTTAACCATATCCAACGAATCCCTGATGGGAATATTCTGAGGACAGTGCTTTTCACATTTTCCGCATTTAATGCAGTCACTGGCTGATGCCGGTGATTTGGACATGGCTTTGGTATTGACCACATACTGCTGAATTCCTGTTGAGCGGCTGATAGCATAAGACGCATTATAGGATGCAAAGCAGCCCGGAATGTCAATGTTTTGAGGACAGGGCATACAGTAATTACAGCCGGTGCAAGGGATCTTATAAGAAGCGTTGAAGGCTTCAATGACCTGATCGATAACTGCCAGTTCCTGATCAGTCAGAGAATCAGCCTGAGCCTTTTCAGCTAGAGCAATATTTTCATCAAGCTGGGAAAACTCATTCATCCCGGATAAAAGCATGGTTACTTCACGATGATTCCAAAGCCAGCGCAGCGCCCAGCTGACGGGTGTAGCAGCCGGATCCTCCGACTTAAATAAAGTTTCCGCCTTTTTCGGCAATCCCGTCGCCAGCCGTCCTCCCAGCAGCGGTTCCATAATAAAGACCGGCAAACCTTTTTGCGCCGCATATTTAAGGCCTGCCACACCCGCCTGATAATTGGTATTCATGTAATTATACTGAATCTGGCAAAAATCCCAATCGTAAGCATCAACCAGGGTAATGAAATCATTTTTCTGCCCGTGAAATGAAAAACCAACCTGGCGAATCTGGCCCGCGGCCTTTTTCCCCTCAATCCATTCTTCAATGCCAAGATCCTTCAGCTGCTGCCATTGGGCTGGACTGCCTAACATATGCATAAAGTAATAATCGATATAATCCGTTTTTAACCGTTCCAGATGGCCATCAAAATATTTGTCAAAATCTTCTCTGGTCCGGCACATGATCAGCGGCAATTTTGTCGCAATAAAAACCTCTTTCCTGATTCCGTGTTTGGAAAAAATCTGCCCGATGGCCGCTTCGCTGCCAGGATAAATATAGGCCGTATCAAAATAATTAATACCCTTGTCAATGGCCTTAAGAAAGAGTTTTTCTGTTTTATCGATGTCAATTCGCCCCAGTGTTGAAGGCAGGCGCATACAGCCAAAGCCCAGCGCTGAAATTTTGTTACCTGTTTTTGGATCAATCCGATATTGCATTATCTCACCTCTTCTGATAATCCTCTCTTTGATTCCTTTATTATTCCGACTAGTCAGTCGAAATTCATCAAAGCATTCTGATTTTATCAACATATTTACTGACTATTTGCAATTACAATAGAGCATTTGCTCTACTTTTTTAGTTATAGTACCATCATATCTGAAATTTTTCAAGTGCTTTTTATATTTTTTACAATATTGACATTCTTCACTCAAATGTGCTAAATTTATATTAGAGTCATTACTCTGGAGGAAAGTATGGATAATAAAGAAAAAATTTTGAGAGCCGCCCTGCAGCTTTTCATCAAAGAAGGTTTTCACGGCACTTCAACTTCAAAAATAGCTAACGAGGCCGGGATCTCCAATGGCACCCTCTTTCATCATTTTAAAACCAAGGAAGAGCTGATTAGCCGCCTCTATTTGAAATGCAAAGAGGATTACCGCAACTATCTGCTTGATCACATGCAAAATCAGACTACCAGCAAAGCTAAAATCCGGGAATTCTGGTTTGTCTGCCTGAACTGGGGGTTATCCAATCAGGAAGTGGTCTCCTTCTTTATGATGTTTGCCAACTCCCCTTACATCGATAAACTCAGCAAAGAAGAAGCTACCCGCAACTTCAGATTTGTCGCTGACCTGTTTCAGGAAGCTATTGATAATGAAACGGTTGTTAATATCGACCCGGCCTTAATGATGAATCAGATGTTTGCTGCATTACTGGCTTTTGCCCTTTATTTAAAAGAAAATCCCGATAAACTGGATGTCTACCGGGAGCAGGCCTTTAAGATGTGGTGGCGGTCGGTGGTGAATATTTAAATTAAGGAACAAAAGCGAACAATTATGGATCTTGAAATTCCCACTTAAGGCATCCAAGATTAATGAATCGATTATTTTTAAAGGCATAAAAGCCCACTGCAATATAACCGCTGCAGTGGGCTTCAGTCTTATTAACGTTGACTTGCAAAACAACTCTCTTGAAATTTTGATTCAGCCTAAACAAACTCCGCCATCAATAACGATCGAAGCTGAATTGACAAAGCTCGATTCATCACTGGCCAGATAGACCGCTAGCGGCGCAATATCCTCGGCCATGCCGATCGGTTTGCAGGTCCATTCACGACAATGGGCATTATAGCCGGTGGCCAAATGGATAGCCACACCTGCTTCATTACGGGTCACCGAATTGGCAATATTAGTCATGACCGGACCCGGGCAAATGGAATTACAACGGATGCCCTGGCGGCCATATTCAAAGGCAATGGCTTTCATCAATGCATTGGCGCCAGCTTTTGACGCGCTGTATGCCGGTCCACCGGTTACACTTTCAAAAGCCGCATTAGAGGTAATCATCACAATTGAAGCCTTGATCTCATTGGCAACAAAATACTGTAGGGCTGCCCGGCTGATCTTCATCTGTCCGGTTAAATTTACATTGATGACATGATCCCAGGCATCATTGCGGAGATCTTCCACCAGTGAAAAATCATCAGAAATGCCGGCATTGCTTGATAATACATTGCACGTACCAAAGGTCTCAACGCAGGTTTTCAACACATTGGCGCAATCATCATCATTGGTGATGTTACATTTTACCGTTTTGAACTGTCCACTCATCCCCAGCTCAGATACTTCCTTTTCCAGCTCGGCTAAACCGCCTTCATTTAAGTCAGCTGCGACAATATTCGCCCCCTCCTTTAAATAGGCCAGGGCGATGGCTTTTCCCATTCCGGAGGCGGCTCCGGTTACAACTGCCGCTTTACCCAATAAACGTTCTGACATCTTCAGACCTCCCGATTTCTGCATTTTGATTCTGTTAATCATTACTACACGGATCAATCCTTTTTAGGCCTAATTATTTAACGGTATACTTTTGTTCCAGCTGATTCATAAATTTATCCAGCTCCGCTTCATCCATATGAAAACCGTGTTTATCTTCCGGATAAGCCCCGGTGCGAACATCGTTTGCCCATCCGCCGTAGGCTGTCGCCGCCCATTTGAAAAAGTCGCCATAGGCTTTGGCGTGAGAAACTGGTGAGGGCATCA
Source organism: Eubacteriaceae bacterium ES3 (assembly GCA_030586155.1). Lineage (NCBI taxonomy): Bacteria > Bacillati > Bacillota > Clostridia > Eubacteriales > Eubacteriaceae > Eubacteriaceae bacterium ES3. The sequence goes on from CP130741.1 coordinate 3,263,403, forward strand.
TATTAAAGGTATCAAAGTCAACCATTTCACAGCCATCTGCTGCGCCCCCAGCCGCAATGGAAACAACCGGGACGTGCAGTTTAGCCGCAATGGCATTGGTTACTTCAATCGGCGTCAGCTCAATGGTCATCCCCATCATCCCATTTTCCTGATATTCATAAGCCATTCGAAAAACATCCATGGCATCCTCAGCCGTTTTTCCCAATCGCTTATAACCGCCATGTCGGCTGGTCTGCCAACCGGATAAGGCACCAACATGACCAAAGACTACCAGATGATTATCCGCCATGTATTTCAGCGTTTCATTATTGACACCCATGGGCAAAAGCGAATCGGCACCTTCCGCCATATACATCGATCCGTATTCCAACGCTTTTTCTTTAGAAGAAAACGTTGGTGTCTGCATGTAGAAATTAATGTGAATAATTTTTGCGGCATTGCGAATGGTGCGAATCCACCAGGGGGCATTGGCAATGGACATCGCCGTGTTTTCAGCGGGCACTGTCAGCCGACAGATGTCACAACCAGCCATTTCGGCCGCCATGGTAAAATACTGGTCGCGATTGGCCGGACACATCTGGACAATCTTTTCCCCCTTATCCTTGAGCTCCTGCAGATAGGCAATGGTTTTTCGGCCAATTTTCATCTTTGATGCGGTAACCTTTTTGTCTTCCTTTGCAATTTCAACTTCCGCTTGATTAACTTTTTCAGTTGACATATTCTTTCCTCCTTGTCAGGCTTTACATACTTCCTTTTTCTAAGCATGTAATCCTTTTCTTTGATGACTTAAGTTTAGCAAAAATCGCTTACTGCTGAAATTCATAATCTTAGGTATAAAAAATCATTACATTTAGGTATTTCTATCAATAGGCTTTAATGATAGACTTTAATTTTAGTGATCTTACTTCATTTTCCCTTCTCACTCTCTACAAAGCAGCAAATCGCCATATATTATCCTTTATTAATCGCTTACAATACCCTTGACTTTCCAGGCCCTGCTGATTATGATTAAACTATAAACATTTCGTAAATTATATGACTTTGATTATAATAGGTCTGGATGGAGGCAAAAATGCAAACAACTATTCCCTGGGAAAAAATCTATGAGTTCACCCTTTCATGCGGAAAAATTCATGATCGTAAAGCATTTTCGATCGAAATCTTGACCGGTCTGCAAAAACTGTGTGACTTCGATCAGGCCTTAGCTTATTTTCTGGATGGCAACGGCAAAGTCTGTAACCAGTATCTGGTGAATATCGATAAACACTTCAGCACCCTCTATCTTGAATACTATTCAAAAGCAGACAATGGCCGTTACAGTCTGATCCGCGATTTTAACGAAGATCCTGCCCGACCCTTAATTAATATTCGCACCTGGAAAAAGGAACCGCACACCGAATTTATCACCAACTACATTCGTTCGCTGGGCATCTATTATTCACTGGGTTTTGTCCTCTTCGATCTCAATGGAAAGCCACGCACCCTCTTCGCCCTGGATAAAAAACGCGACGAAAATTTTTCTGAGCGTGAAATAAAGGCTTTAAGCCTGGCTGTCCCACAACTCAACAATCTGCATAAAAACTTCTTTTATCATCAGTCTGATATCAATAATATCGAATCGATCGCCTGGGAAACGGCTAATCTTACTGCCCGGGAAATAGAAATCGCCAATCTTTTATGTCAGGGCATGACCCCGGCGATAATCAGCCAGTCACTTTACATTTCCAAAGCGACCACCTATAAACATATAGCTCATATATATGAAAAAATGCATGTCTCGACCCTGCAGGAACTGCTTGTCCGCCTGCTTCAGGATAAAAACTTGCATTAATCATCAAACCTCCGCAAAAATTATTGGTCTTGCGGAGGTTTGCCGTTTATCTGGAAACAGGAAGTCATTAACAAAACTTTAACTTCATTATTCTATAATAAAGCACTACACTTGTTACAGGAGAAAAAAATGATAAATATATTAGTTGTCGAAGACGATGTTAAACTCAATTACATCATCTGTACTTTTCTAAACGATAATGGCTATCATGCCATCAGCTGCAAAGACGGAAATGAAGCTTACGACCAGATTCTTGAAGGCCCCATCGATCTGATTGTTTCGGATATCATGATGCCGGAAATGGATGGTTTTGAATTTGCTCAGGCGATCAGACAGCATAATAAAACAATCCCCATTCTTTTTATGACCGCCCGGGATGATCTGGAGGCCAAACAGAAAGGCTATAACCTGGGGATCGATGACTATGTGGTTAAACCTGTCGAAATGGACGAACTGATCCTGCGAGTCGCCGCACTTTTAAGGCGCGCTAATATCCGCAATGAGCAGAAACTCGAGGTCGGCTCCCTTCTGCTTAAAGAAGAAGAAACCACCGCTTACCTCAATGACCAGGAACTGCCCTTAACCGTAAAAGAATTTAACATTCTTTTTAAATTATTGTCTTATCCCAAACGAACCTTTACACGGGCCCAGCTGATGGATGAATTTTGGGGCTATGAGTCAGAGAGTTCCCCGCGAACTGTCGATGTCTCAATTACCAAACTGCGGGAGAAACTTTCATCCTGTGATGATATCGAAATCGTCACCGTTCGAGGGCTGGGCTATAAAGCGGTGATCAAAAATGAAGTTTAAATATTCCGAAACAAAGGACGAAAGGATTAATGCCAAACGTCCATTCTGGAAAGAGTTTCTGATTATTTTTGGCGTTGTTTTAATCTGCTCTGCCGGTGAAGTATTGATTTTTAACCAGGAGTTAATGGATCAGGTCAGCCCCTGGATTATGGTTGTGACCGGACTGTCTTATGTTATTTTTGTCGGGCTGATTGTCAGTCTGGTCACTCGCTATATCTTGTACACTTCTTTTCAGAAACCCGTTATGGAGATTGGTCAAGCCGCCAGAAAAGTCGCCAGCGGAGATTTTACCGCCCATGTCCACTCCCAACGGAAAGACCAGCGTAAAGATGAACTGGAAGTCCTGATCGATGATTTTAATAAAATGGTCGAGGAGCTATCAACTATTGAAATGTTAAAGAGCGACTTTATCGCCAATGTTTCCCATGAAATCAAAACACCGCTGGCCATTATCCAAAGTTACGCAACCGCCCTGCAAAACGAAAACCTGCAACCCGAAGACAAACTTGAGTATACTGAAACGATCATCGAGGCCTCCCGAAAGTTATCAGCTCTGGTCAGTGATATTTTAAAACTCAACAAGCTTGAAAACCAGGAAATCATTCAAACTGAAAGCTACTCACTGGATGAACAGCTGCGGTGCTGCATCCTGGCTTTGGAAGATAAATTCAATGAAAAATTAATCGAGTTCGATGTCGATTTGGACGAAGCAGTCTTAAACAGCGATGAAAATCTTCTCGAAATTGTCTGGAACAATCTTCTGACTAATGCCATTAAATTCACTCCTGAAAAAGGCACGGTTAAGATTGTTTTGACTAAAGAAAAAGGTTCGATCACCGTCAAGATCAGCGATACCGGCTGTGGGATGGATGAAGAAAGCAGCCGTCACATTTTCGACCGATTCTATCAAGGGGATACCTCCCACTCCCAGGAAGGTAACGGTTTGGGGCTTTCGCTGGTTAAACGCATTATCGATCTGGTTGATGCCAGTATTGCAGTCGACAGCCAGGTTGGAAAGGGCACAACTTTTACCATCACCTTAAAAAACTCAAACTACTAACTCCTTTAATTAAAATCTCCTGCGGGAGATTTTTTTTTGTCTCAAACTCGTTTAACAAGTTCATTTTTCTCAGGATGTATCGTTTTGTCTCAAAAACTTTCACTTTAACAATTGTTTAACAAAAGATTAACGATAAATAACATTTGAAACGTAAAATACAGCTATCAAGTAAATGAAATGGAGAAATACCATGAACGAAACAAATAACAAAATTATCATGCACGACTATCTTGAAGTCAGTGTCAAAGCCAATTTAGTACAGCTTTGCAGCGACTGCTACCATGCACTAGGCTGGACCATCATCAATTCCAGCTCCGGGATTGATTCTGTCAAATTAAAACTGCAGCGAGACAGAAAAATAAAGAATCGGGTTGCTCTCAGCGACCTGCAGCGAAAATGCGAAGATGCCTTTATTAACATCGAAAAACTGGAACGTTCCAAAAACACAAAGGCAATGGCCGTCTCCTTAGGAGTAGGAGTTGGCGGAACAGTATTTTTAGCCGGCGCAACTTTTTCTTACCTTGCTGGCGCAATCCCTCTGTGTGTCGTTCTGGCTATTCCCGGTTTTATCGGCTGGGGTCTTCCCTATTTTCTTAACAAAAAGATCACAAAAAAAAGCAGTGACCTGGTTAATCCGATGATTGAAAGCAATTATGATGTCATTTATGAAGCCTGTGAAAAGGCCAGTCAATTAATTATTTAAAGGAGCATATGATGAAAAAAGCAATCATTCTAACAAGCATCGGCCTTTTAGCCTGTTCCGGCGCAACTTTGGCAGTTCTTAAATTTAAAAAAAGCAAATAATATTAAAAGGAGTAAAAAAATGAATTTACGAGGAAAAAAAATAGTAGTCACTGGTGGTGGAAACGGTGTTGGCAGAGAATTAGTTCTGTTATTGCTTACTAAAGGTGCAACTGTCCTGGCGGTTGATATTAACGAGGCCGCGCTGGCCGAGACCAGCAAGATAGCCGGCAATCCGTTCAAATTTTTCACCTATCAGCTGGACATCTCGGACCGGGTAGCAGTTTTTAACTTTGCCAGAACTGTCATCGAAGAGCATGAACACATCGATGGGATCATCAATAATGCCGGGATCATCCAACCCTTTATCTACCTGGATGAACTGAGCGAAGACCAGATCGAACGGGTCATGAATATCAATTTCTACGGTACCCTTTATACGGTCAGAGCCTTTCTCCCCCATTTGAAAACCCGGCCGGAATCTTCTATTCTCAATGTTTCCAGTATGGGCGGCTTTCTCCCGGTACCTGGCCAAAGTGTTTACGGTGCATCAAAGGCTGCCGTCAAATTGCTGACCGAAGGATTGGCATCCGAACTTGATAACACAAATGTATCGGTATCTGTCGTCATCCCTGGTGGTATTAAAACAGATATCAAGAAAAATTCAAATATCGCTTACAGTGACGGTAGCGACAGCAAAAAGGCAAACCTGGTTCTTAAACCTGAAGAAGCGGCTGAACTGATTGTAAAAACAATGGAAAAGGGAAAACTTCGCAACTTCATCGGAAAGGATTGTCGCTTAATGAGCACACTCCAGCGGATCAGCCCACTGTCGGCGACAAAGCTGATTAACAAAGTTATGTCAGCCACCGAGCATTAAATTGTTATCATTTTAAAAGGGGAGTCACTATGAAAAAAATCCGCTCAGGTCAATCATTTCTTTACAGAGAGGACGGTTACTCAAGTACTGTCATTGATATTTGCATGAAAGATCGCATTCGCGGCTCCTACTTATCCAGAGCACTGGATAAAGCCTTGCAGCGATATCCTTACTTTAATTCCAAGTTAGTAGAAAAAAACGGCGAATACTATCTGGAAGACAACACTATCTCGATGATTGCCGTAAAAACTGCAAAGTCCCGTGTTCTGGGCAGTATGTCCACCGGCTACCATTTGCTAGACGTTACTTACACGGACAATAAAATCTGTGTCGCCTTCCATCATGCACTATGTGATGGACTCGGAATCAAACCCTTTGTCGAAACTCTTATCTACTATTATTGCTGTCTGAAATACAATAAGACTTTAGATAGTAGTGGCATCAGACTAGCCGGCGACCCATTTCTAGTCGACGAAACCGATGAACCTTATGGCACAGAATTTTCATCAGTTGATCAGGACAATGTCTTTGAAGTTTCCAAAGACGGCTTCAGACTGCCTGAAAATGCAGAAGAAAAGGAAAATCATTACCGCACGGAGATTTATATTAATCAGGAACAGTTTATTGCTTTTTCAAAAGCAAATAAGGCCACACCTGCTATTTTCATCTCTCTATTGGCGTCAAAAAATATTAAGCAGCTGTATCCCCTCGCAGATAAGCCGATCGTCTGCAGTATAGCTACTGATTATCGGGAGCCAATCAACAAACCGAATACCCATAAAAATTGTGTGGGCAGCATCTACCTGCCTTATTCAGATGAAACAGAAAAAATGTCGTTGGCTGAACAGGCCGGTCTGTATCACCAATTAATGAAGCAGCAAAAGTCACCTGATTCGGTTAAAGCCTCGCTCAATAGCCAGATCGGCCTATATAACAAACTGGATTCAATTTCTGGCTTAGACGCAAAAAAGGAGATGATGTCATTTTTCAACGATATCTGCATCGACACTTATGTCAGCAGTTATCTTGGTCAATTCCTGCTGGACAGCTGTCGTGACTATATCAAATCGATGCATCTCTATAGTAGTGGTACCAGAGGCCTGATTATCAATATGATTTCCGTTGGTAATTGTATAACGCTAGATATATTACAGCATTTTGAATCAGACAAATTTGTAAAAAGAATTTTAAGCGCTTTAGATGAAATAAATGTAGACTATTCTGCTTCTGAAGGTGTGCGTTTTGAAAACAGAAAAGATAGCGCCTATTCAACAGCCAGCTGGCAAGCCGAAAAATTCTACAAAATTAAAGACTATTAACTGCACCGGTTAATAGTCTTTGTATTTAACAACGGCATCATTCAAGCAGCACGAAGCCCCGAAGTTCTTAAATTTTTCCGCAAAATTAATCTATTCAAGCCCTAACTTTTAAAATATCATTATCTCAAAAGATTCAATCTCTTAAAATTTTCACGACCTTTTTTATTTCCTTTTTTTCCGCATACATTTTTTCATCGGCCCGATTCACTACTTCGTCAATATATTTTTGGGAATATTGCCAGATCTGCTCAATCCCGTGACTGACGCTGATCAGGTATCTTCGGTTTTCAGATTCATTGATATGATTATATTCGGCAACGATTCGTCCCCAGACCTCTTCAGCTTCATCAACATCGATCCCTTCAAAAATCACCAGAAATTCATCGCCCCCCAGTCTGGAAACCAAATCAGAACCACGAATATTTTTTTTGATGACCTCGACAACGCTTTTGATCAGTTCATCACCAGCATCATGACCAAGTTTGTCATTGACTTCTTTCAATCCGTTAATATCTATAAAACACAAACTGTTCACTTTTGCTTCATGAGGCTTTTTGTCCAAAAGACCATTGAGTTTTTCAAAACCTGCTCTTCTGTTAAGCACTCCGGTCATCGTGTCATATTCTGAGAAAAATTTAATTCGCTCTTTCTCATTTTTATTGACGACCATCAGCAAGGCAATAATAAAAGAAAAAATCAGGAGCCCTACATAAATAAGACTATACTTTTTAATACAATTCAGGATGAAAGCTCCGAAATTGGAATCATAAAGAAAACTCTCCGAATCACCACCAATTTCAGAAAGCAGAATCCAATCGGAATCCCCCAAGACCAGAGAATATTCGCTGTTATCCAGTGAAAACGCCTGTCCACCTAATACCTTTGAATAAATGTACACCCCTTCTTCGGCATTAATTGCACCCTCATCATTAGATGATATTGTCTGCCAGACTTCAGGCGATAACTCAGCAAAGGATTCGTTTTCTCGCCCCTCATACATAAAAGCCCAATTTTTATCCGCACTAGCACTATTAAACAGCCAATACCCTTGACTGTTTAATAAACTGACTTCACCGCCGCTTAATTCAGAAACATTCTCAACCTGATTAAGCAAGTCTGTTCCAGAGTAATTCAGGAGCACAATCCCTCTTAATATACCGTTCACATCATAATAGGGAATTGAAAACCGAAGCATTGGTTTTTGCGGTTCTTCAACAACTCCATTTTCAACATTTAAATCAAACTGGGAAATATAAATCTCATTATTTTTGAGGCTGATGGTATTGATAAAATAATAGCGGTCGCTTTTATTTTGCAGTTGATCACCGCTAATAAGAACAGCCCCCTCTCCATTATTATCCACCCGAATAATTTCATCCCCATTAGCATCAATAAATCTGATCTGGTCATAAATCTGTTTGCGATTGGAAAAAGCAAGCCACTCTGCCTCAACATCCGAATAATCGCCATCTCCAGAATCATGTAATCGCAGGCAATCTGACAGAAATAATAATTCTGCCGTCCGCTTGTTCAATTTATTGTAGATCGCTGATTGTTCTGACTCCAACACCACTTTTTCCTGGTTAATTAGATGACTTTTTTCCTGTTCATCCATTTTGTACTGAAAATAAGCGGTTATAACAATGGTAAATAAACTTAATGCAATAAAAATTACAGCCATAAATTTTATAAGCAGCTTAAAATTATTTTTTATCAGTTCTTTCATACCTTGAATCCTTTTCTATCAAACGATTGACTTTTGGCTAATTGTATCATCTTTTGATGGAACATGCCACTCTGACCATTGCAGCCACCAAACAAAAGAAACAGCCACGTTCACTTCTGCGTTTTAACCCTTGCCTATCTGCACTGATTATTCAATTTTTTACCGCATTATTTTTATGTTCTTTCAAAAGCCCCCTTACAATCACTACCACTCCTTCAGCAATCAGCAAACCACCTGCAATCATTACAAATATAACAGTCAAATCCCGACGCGAAAAAAAGGCAATCAGACCAGCTACAGCCATGGCCAAAGCCCGGATCATCTGAAAGGCTCTAATTTTTTTACTTTCCTCAAAGCGGCTGCCGCGAAAAATAAGATAGGCATAAATGGCAAAAAAGACTGCCAGACTTAAATCCAGGGAGTTTAGAAGCAATTTCTGATTAATGACCGCCACCGCAAAAATAATCAGCACCAACAGATCGATCAAAAGGTTTCTTATTCTTTCCGGCTTGTGGTATTTTTCAGGATAAAGGTGAGACATCAGATAATGGTAGAAGCGAAAAACCGTCAGAATAAACAAAGCAAGGGTTAGGGTGATCCCAAAAATGACCAGCACTTCAGCTGGAAATTGCATCAGCAAAAGGCCAATAAAGATAAAAAACATCCCCCTGATTGATTCTCTGCTTTTAATCTGCTCCATCAGCTGATCTAATAAAAAACCTGTCACCGCCGTCTTTAAAAAATCACCTACCAGCTTTTTTGAGCCTTTATCCGCTCTGATCATATCGTTTAAAATGCCTTCAAAACCATTAATTCCTTTTGTCGCCAGTTCATCCAGCCCTTTTGCACCGCCGGATTCCAAAGTATCAAAGAAGCGGTCGGTAAAGGCTTTTCGTTCCTCCAGACCAACACCTTCCAGCCAGGTTTCAAGTGTTTTATTTAAACGCAGACAATCCTCCTGAAACTGCTTCGTTTCAATCAGCCGGTCTCCCTTTACTCCCCATGATAAAGCATCATGCTGCATAATCCCCTTCTGGTCGCTTTTTACGATGATATAATCGTCAGATTGTGAAAACAGCAAGCCAATCACACAAAACTCCGGTGCAATCTGGGTAATTTTCCCCTGAATCCGAGCATACTTTTCCGAATGGAGCAGTTCTTCCGACATGCCCGGACCATCATTGCTGTAGACCTTGGCGATTCCCTCTTTTAAGCTGTCATTGCACATCATTGCCGCATAAACCGCTAAGTTGCCGCCTTTCGAATGACCACCAAGATGGTAATCAATTCCCGGCATCATGGTTTCCTGCAGATAACGAACCGCTTCATATTGGGATTCCACCGCCTGAAAGCTCATATAAAAATCTTCCCGCCAGCCGGTCAAAGTCTGATCGGTACCACGATAAGCCAGATATACAGTCTGTTCTGAAAGCCTGATCTGGACCGCGGCAAACTGAATCCTCTTTTCTTCATCATACACTTCTTTATAATTAAAAACCGTCAATTCGCCAAATCTTCGGGAGCTTGCCAGCGCCTTAAAAAATCGTTCCGGAATCGTTGACAAACTTTTCATGGGATGCGCTACACCACCCGCTCGAGGATGCTGCTTTTCATACAGCTGACCAATGGTGATTGTGCCGCTTTCACCGACACCTGGAACCAGCCCGGAAAAATCAACATAAGAAAAAACGGATAGAATCACGTTATCGACCAGATTAAAGGGATACTCATCAAAAATCAGATCCCCGCGCCACTCAATATAATCAACAATATTTTGCATCAGATACCATCCTTTTACATAGGTCTATCTTTATCATAAACCAAAACGTTCACTCTGAAAAGATTTTTTGCTCCGATAAACAACTCCCAAGATTGAGCAATTTCGCTAATAAATCCCCTACTAAATGATACCGGGATGAAATGATTTATCCCGACCTTTTAATCATTAAAATTTTAATTCCAAATTTACCGGACTTTTTATATGTCTATAAATTTGTGCATGAACAATATTGAACTTTTAATTCTTTATTATATATTTTATATTCTTTAATAATCTATTTTTCCTCCGCGAGTACAATCCCCAATTTAAAGGCGTTTATATCCAAACCGCAAATATTTATCCTATTGTTTTTTAATGTTTATGTAGATTTTACAATAAATTCGTGTTATATTTTATCTGTAAATAATTTTTGAATTTTATTTACCGCTAAACTTCAGCCTTGATTTTTTCTGCCTATCACAAACAGCTTTCTGCCAGGTTTAAGACTGAAGGTCACATTTATATCACAAGTGCGTACTGACATTCCATATTTTAAATAACCTTCATTTTCTAAATGAGATTAGTCAGCACTTTTAAGCCTTTTCTGCCAGCTTTAGTTAATCGTTATCAACTTCTGTGTATTTCGAAGTATTCACCGCTTCAGTGTTTATTCAGACCCAAACCAATTACCGTTTGAGTTATGAAATAGTTTATCATTAAGGAGAAACTTATGAATCCAAGAGAAAATGTGATGGCCGTCTATCGCGGCGAACAGCCTGATTACTACGGAGATTTGATGGCTGCTGTGGAATTTATTTTAGACCCTTTATTTATGGCGGACGCTATGCTACCACAGGATGGCAAGGAATATCAGGATTCCTGGGGCACTGTCAGAATTTTCATGCCCGGCGCACCTGGTCCTCATCCTCATATTACCAAAGAGAATGTGGTCATAAAAGATATCGAAAAATGGCAAGAGCAGATTAAAGTCCCCGACATTGATGCCCTGGACTGGACCCAGGCCAAGGAATCAGCTGCCGCTATCAATCGTGACGAGAAGCTAGCCTGTTTCTTCTATCCCGGTGGACTCTTTGAGCGCAGCCATTTTCTATTAGGAATGGAAGAAGCTTTAATGGATTATATGGAGTATCCTGAAGAAATGGCCGCCATGCTGAGAGTCATTGCCGATCATAAGATGGCCTATATTCGTAAAGTAGCCGAAGAAACCCATCCGGATATCATCTTCTATCATGATGACTGGGGCACAAAGCTGAATCTTTTTTTGCCGCCAAGAGTCTGGCGGGAACTAATTAAACCGTTGCAGAAAGAAATTGCTGACACCATCCACGAATGCGGGATGATTTATATGCACCACGCAGATTGTATTTTAGAACCTATTGTTGAAGATATGGTGGAAATAGGAATCGACGTCTGGCAGGGTACCATTGCCCAGAATGACATTGTCGCTATCCAGAAACGCACCCAAGGCAAACTGGCCATGGTCGGCGGTATTGATGGCCCCAAAATCGATGTGGAGAACATTACCGAAGAAAAGATCCGCGAAGAAGTCAGACGGGCGGTTGATACCTACTGTCCTGGCGGGCGATTCTACCCCTCCATCCCCAATGGCGTTTGCTTTAACGAATGGAACAACAACATTTTCATGGATGAACTGATTAGTTACGGTCGGGAATATGCCGAAAAACACCCGATTATATAATATTAAATCAATAAATAAAAACGAGGCTTACGGATATTTCCGCAAGCCTTGTTTTATTTGAGGTGTAATTTATGGAGTTGTCTTGTTGTCTTTTATTCGAAAGAAAGTTCGGTTCTGCTGATTAAGTCATTTTGCAGCGGTGTGCTTAACTCAACAAAGTAAGCGCTGTACCCAGCAACTCGAACCAGCATATCTTTGTAGTCTTCCGGATTAGCCTGAGCTTTTTTCATCGTTTCTGTACTCATGATGTTAAACTGGCTGTGCATACCTTTTTTGTCGAAATATGTATCAATCAGGTTAACCAGGTTATTAGTTCCAGCTTGACCCGAAACATTGGTATGGTTGAATTTCCAGTTAAGCAGTGTTCCGTTACCGGCTCTTGAGTGATCCATTTTGGTTACAGAGTTGGCAATCGCAGTTGGTCCTTCGATATCGTGAGATCCTACAGCAGTATGAACAGGTCCCATATTGTCAGAGATTGGTTCCCCAATTTTTCGACCGTCAATAGAAGCGCCGGAAATTAAACCGAAGGCAACATTGGCAGATACACCGTAAACACCTGGTTTGTAGGTACCACCACGGGTATTCTTTTTGTTTTCGATGTTATCACAGTAGGCATTGAAAACATAAGCGCCAAATTCGTCAGCATAATCATCATCATTTCCGTAGTGTTTGATTTTTGAGCTGTTAACCAAGGCGTAAAGTTTATCATGACCTTCCCAGTTGGCTTTAACCGCATCCAGCATTTCTTTACCAGTGTATTTACCCTGTTTAAATACTATCTGGTCGATTGCTGACAGACCATCTGCAGTCGTCGCCAAACCTGACCCCTGTGGACCAGTGTGATTAAATTCAACCCCTCCAGCACTCATATCTTTAGCGGTTACAATACAGTTATCAAAGAATACAGACGCGTAAGGTGTAGCACCCAGCTCTCGGTGAGCGTGTTCCATGATACTGATACCGGCTACCATCTGAGTTGTAAAGTATTCCAGCTGCTTTTCGAAAGAAGCTTTAACTTCGTCAATATTTTTAAATGTTTCTAAACTGCCTGTTGATAAACCAAGTTTTTTACCAACCCCAGCACAAATCGAATGACGTGGACAATGTGGACCACAGTGGTAGCACTGACCATCATTCAGGGCAACTTCTAAAACACGAGCGATATTGAAATATGCGGCATCCGCCCAGGCAAACTCACGTCCAGCGATGGTTGGTTCAACACAACCAACTACATTGTATTCACGGGCATCTTCCAGAGTTCTGCCAGCTTTCATCTGTGCAGGGACACAAGCCTGGTCGTTAAATACTTTCGGATGACCAAATCCAGCCTTAATTACCGAAACAGTTTTAACTTTTAACTCTTCCGGAGTCTTTTCACTCATTCTGACGCAAGTCCATGGCACCATCATTCGGGTATGGGCAGAAGCATCCAAACACATGAAAGTTAAATCATTGGTAATGTCATTGCCATCTCGGTCAACACCACCGATGGTTAAAGATTCACCACCAAAACCACGACCGGTGTTTGCCATTGCAGTCATTTTGTCTCTTAGTTTTGAAGGAACACCCATTTTGATGAAGTGTGATTCTACGATTTCCTGCATGAATTCCTTAGTGAATTCACCTTTTTCTAAAGAGGCTTTGTAGTAAGGATACATATAATCGTCATATCGGCCATAAGAAATAGAGTGCCCGTTTGATTCGATGTAGGTAATCATAGTTGAAATATTTACCAGCTGTGCAGCTTCCCAGAAGTTAGTCGCTGGACCGGCTGTTACCTGTCTTAAGTTTTTAGCGATCTGTGTATACTCCTCTTTCAATCTCGCATCGGTTTCTTTAGCAGCTTTTTCTTCATAAGCTTCGGCGTGACGGGCGATATACGTCATGGCTCCTTCCACGGTTTCCAGGAAACCCTGCAGCGTTGAGCGTTGTTCAGAAGCATCAGGCGCAGCATGGTCAATTTCAGCCAATCGGTCGAGAATCTCCTGTTTTAAACCACCATAGCCAATTTCCAGCAATTTTTTGTAGTTAAAGACATAGTGACCAATCCCACCATACTGGTAAAGGTTTAATAAATACATACCTATACCCATATTAGAGCCTTTCGCTTCGTCAAAGCTTAAGTTAGACACGATTCGTTCATCAATCGTTCTGCCTTTCCAGTAGTCAGCGATGGATCTTAAGTCATTTTTAGTTTCTTCAGTAATTTCATAGTTGTCGAAAACGCGTTCTTCGAAAGGGAAGTTTTCCATTTCGTCCATGACCCAGTTATATGAGAATTCTGGGAAAATAGCGGCATATTTATTTGGTGCCCCATGACAACCAGCTACAAGTTCATCTTCGTAAATATAAATGGAAATATTTTCCAAAACATGTCTTAAGGATTTACCTCGTTTTAAAGCGATTGGTAAAGACTCGTTAGCTTTGTAAGCTTCCGTAACCAGCAAAGCTCTTTCAGAATTAATTTCAAACTTGCCGTCCAAAAATGCCTTTCTTAATCTGTTAGTTCTGGGAATTGTTGAAAAACCTTCTTCTCGACCTGAGAAACCGTCGTCAGAAAAACCTGCTTTAAAAGGGTGATCGAATGGTAAAGTACCGATTGCAGTTGTGTGAGACATAATCATAAACCTCCATGATTTGAATTGTAATTTAACTAGAAACTAGTTTAGGACTGGGTAATGGGCTATATTGAATCCAGTTGTTATGGATTCATTTGTTTTAGAACTCAATTATGTTGCTGGCACCGGCACAGGCTTTAATGCCCATCTCTTTAAGTGTTTCAACATAAGACCGAATTTCTTTTTCGAAGTCTTCTCTTTCTTTGGTAACTTCCATTTTATATGGCATACCTAAGCCTTCATACTTCTCCTGGCCAAGTGGTCTGAACCGCAGCATCTGCAGCTGAACTACCTTGTTATCCATTTCATTAACCACAAAATCACCAATTTTTTTAATATCTTCCAGGTTGTCGTTAAAACCGGGAATCACAGGAATTCTTAAAATGATGGGTTTACCAAAGGTGACAAGCTTCCTGATGTTGTCTAAAACCTGTTCATTGCCGGGGCCAATAAATTTCTTATGGGTTTCACTGTCCATGTGTTTTATATCTGTAATCACCATATCCGTATATGGCATGACATCATCCAGGATTTCCGGCTTGACATGCAAGGCCGTTTCAACACAGGTATGAATGCCTTCTTCTTGACATCTTTTAAAAACTTCTCTGACAAAATCGGGCTGCATCAGCGCTTCTCCACCAGAAATAGTGACGCCACCAGAATTCTTCTTGTAATACTCTTTATCCCGCAGGATAACCTCCATTGCCTGATCAACGGTCATCTCATCGCCCCAAATTTTAAGAGCGTCAGACGGACATTCATCGTAGCAGAGCAGACAATCGTCACAGATCGATTTATCAATCTTTACGATTTTATCATCCTCGATCGTGAACACGTTTTCATTCTTTTTGGGGCAAGCCTTTATACAATCGCCACATTTACTGACACCAATACACTGGTTTTTGTAAACCGCTATTTGCTTTTTCTTGACGTAACTTTCAGGATTACCACACCAATCACAGCGAAGGGTGCATCCCTTTAAAAAGAACTCCGTTCTGATACCTGGACCGTCGTGCACTGTATAGCGTTGAATGTTAAACACTGTACCTTTAATATCGTTTTTCATATCTACCTCCTGTTCGGTGGATACTGTTTATCTTGCCTTTATAATACATTATGGTCATGCATATTGTCAAGATATTATTTTAACAATGTTAAAATAACTATACTCGTTCACTTTAATCTATAAATCTAAATAGTTTGCCCATTGTAACATCGTGTTTAATTATAACATCGTTTATTTATTAAACTGCACTTTCACACTTCAGAAAACTCATGATTTACGCATTTATTTAAACCATTACATAAGGTCTGAACTAATTCTCTGATAGAGCTGCTGCTTATCCTTTTTAATAATCTTCCGAATAAACAAAACTTCATGCACTATTTTTCATCCGCCCATTGAAATCTACATTGAAAATTTGTTAAGGTTTTCAAAAGTTATGTTGTATTGAATTCTATTTTAAGTTTTTAAATTGTTGCTAATTTAAGAAAAGTACTTTTTCCTATGACGAACATCGTTAAATTATTGTATTAAATTCACAGTTTTTTTTGCGATTTGAAAACTTTGCCAGCAAAATTCAACTCAATTGTTGGGTCGATAAAGCAAAAACATCTCAATACACATTAATTTATTCTTAGCTAATTCAAAAAAAAATCCAGTGAAACCGTCCCGGCATATCAAAATTTCTACCCAATTGTTAGACCAATCTAAAGAAAACCCAAATCATGCAAACCACAACTGAATACTTTCAACAAGGAAATGGAATATTGATCTTACCTATATCAAAGTTCTGCCTCTATATATTAAACTCTTCCTATTTATTTTTTTTGCGTTTTGCCGAATATATATTCAGCTTGATCTTTATTATGATGTAAAATAAAATAACAGCAACTTTAAAAGATCACTGTTTTCCCTTTAAGTCAACTATTAAATTCATCCGCAAAATTATTGATGAAAAAATTTATGGAACGATTCACAGACATACGAGGTTATTATGCTTAAAAATTTACGTATACCTGCAATTGAAATAGATTACTATCTGAACCGTATGGTATGCGGCGTTTTTTTAGTAGAAGAAAAGACAGGGAAAATCCGCTATATCAACAAGGTCGGACTTTCAGTACTTGGCTATAACAAGCTTGATATAATCGGAAAAACCTGCCATGAGTTCATCTGTCCTATAAAAAAACACGAGTGCCCCTGTTTAGACTCCGGCGATGAACTCGATAATGTAGAAGCCTCCCTATTAACATCACAGGGTGATCGGATTGATGTCATTAAAAGCGTTTCTCATATAACTATAGAAGGCGAGCCTTATCTGCTGGCAAGTTTTGTTGACATTACCCATCAAAAGAATATTGCCCGGCAGACAAAACTAAAAGGGATGACGGACCCTCTGACCGGCTTGTACAACAGGCGCTATTTAAATGAAATCGTCACCGAATTGCTAACTGATTCCAGCAGCAAAAATCAGCATTTGTGTGCACTTATGTTTGATATAGATTCCTTCAAACGTGTCAATGATACTTATGGCCATTTGCAGGGAGATCAGGTCCTGATGTTAATCGGCCGAATTCTAAAAGACCGCTTCCGATCCACAGATATTCTGATCAGGTGGGGCGGTGAAGAATTTTTGCTGCTTTTTTCCAATATGAATTTGGAGCAGGGCGAAAGAATAGCCGAAGAATTGAGAAAAACTATCTTTGATTTTCATTTTATCAACAAGGAAAGAATTACCTGCAGCTTTGGAGTAGCCGAGTATTTTGAGGCTGAAAATTATGAACATTGGCTAAATCGGGCAGATTACAGTTTGATGCGTTCCAAAGTTGATGGAAAGAACCGGGTGACAACATGGAATGGCTATTTAGGCTTAGCTGAAATGTTAAAAGAATTGGAGAACAATCTTCGTTCTGCCGCAGATAATCCTATTACCAGAGCGCAGCAAAGCATGATCGACAAGGGGCAATCATTCCTTAAATCATATGCCGGTTCGAATGGTCATTCGGTCGACGCAACAGCAATCCGTATATTATTTAATGAAATAGAAACCTATTTAGCGAATGAGTCGAAACTATTAAAGGAAATAAATTACCCTGAAATCAGATTACTCGAGTCAAAGAATATTCATTTGATTGAGAAAATGAATAACTTCATTTTCCCATTAAGAGAAAAAGAAAATGACCTCAATGATATGAAGTTTTTTATTTTTGGCGAGTCTGTCATTAATCATTTGCGCGAAAACAGCTATAAAACTAAATGGTTTATAAATAAGCATTTTAATAGCAGTACCTTTTTGAACCATGCGCCATCTGCCGCGAGCTACAAATCCATAAAGGCAATATTAGCTTCATTGGTTGAATCAATCGACCTTTATAATCACCTGCTTAAAAACCACCATCGGAACACTACCATCATCGCCTATCAACTGGGCATCAGATACGGCCTTGATTCAAAAAGGTTAGGCAATCTGATTATGGCAGCCTCAATTCATGACATCGGCGCTTTGTCAGTTTCAGAACAGGAAAGACTCCTGTACATTGACGCTGTGGATACTGAGCCTCATGAAATACTTGGCGCGCAAATGCTCAGTGGTTTTAAACCCTTTAACAGCATTCGAAAAATTATTCGCCATCATCATATCACAATGACAGATATCGATTCAGAACGCTTCGCTTTAATAGACATCCCCTTTGAATGTTACCTCTTACATTTGGCCGACCGAATAGATGTCCTGTATAGCACCAACAAGGATGTGTATGACAAGAACGAAATGTTGAGTTTTCTGACAAACGAGGTTCATCAGCGATTTGGCACAATCTTCAATCCAGCCCTGGTTAATGCCTTTGACAGCCTTATACTATCCGATCAGTTTTGGACTAACCTTGAACAGACCTCTTACTATGATCTCTTAATGTCAGCTGTTGAAGATGTTGTCGAAGCAACAGACGAAGAAGACATTGAGGGCTTAGCCAAAATATTTTCTCAGATTGTTGATGAAAAAAGTCCTTGGACCTATAAGCATTCAAAGCACGTCGGCCTTGTGGCATATAAACTGGGCGAACTGGCCGGGCTGGATGAAGAAACCTGTTTTCGGCTGAAGATCGCTGGTTATTTACATGATATTGGGAAAATTGCCGTCCCCAGCAAAATTTTAAACAAACCTGGCAAGCTCACCGATGAAGAAATGAGTGTCATGAGATCCCATGTCGAATTCAGCACAAAAATTTTATCAAAGGTTAGCGGCTTGAATGATATCGCCAAGTGGGCATCTTTCCACCATGAAAAGTATGATGGCACAGGCTATCCGCTGAATATGAACCAGCATTATTTTTCTAAAGAAATGGATGTTCTCGCTTTTGCCGATATATTTTCTGCCCTCTTTGAAGAGCGGCCATACCGAAAAGCCATGAACAAGTACCAGATCATCGAAACTCTGGGCGACTTTGCCCCCGAACAATTGAACAAGGAGATTTATCTGTTAGTTATTGAACATTTTGATGAGCTGAGTCAACCTATAAATGACTTATGATGGAATTCTTTTGTTACTTAAAGTTTCCACAAATCTAAACTCTAATCGAAAACGAAAAAAGAGAGCATTTCGCTCTCTTTTTTACGTTTCGCTATTATCCACCGCAACAGACCGGTACAATCATCACCAGGTCAGAGTCTTTAAGCTTCATCCGAAAACCGCCATACAGTCCGGCATTTTCACCGTTGACCACCAGGTGGCTTTTTTTAGCCATCAGATAGGCTTCTTTTCCATGTTGTTGACGGATGACCTTTAACATTCCGCCAATCGTCCCGGCATCTATGACTGCCTGCTCTCCTTTTGTCAGCTGTTTTAGCCGGCCTAAATATTTTACTCTTGCCATCTTAAACCCCCAGCTGTTGACGTTTTTTAGTCGTCGGAACGCCATTGTCATCCCATCCGCGAACCCGATAATAGACTGGCAACATGGCTTTAAGATTAACAACCGTGTCTTCTCTTCCAGCAATCTGAGGCGTTTTAGTCATTCGATCCGGTAAACTGTCATCTGCCCCGGTCAAGCCTTCCCGCAGATTATAAAGTCTTTCAATATTATAGCCCCGCTCGCCAATATGCAAGAATAAACCACTGGTCATTTTCATTCCCGTTGCATAGGCAATGGCTTTACAATGGGGGAACAAGAACATTGAATTGATTGGCAGACCGCCTGGTGTAATTTTCCCAAGTTTTCCCAAGATTCCTCGAGCACCCAGTAAAGCAGATCCGGCAAATCGGTTGAGGCCACTGGCCGGACCAGAATTGAAAAGAAAAGCAGGAACCATACTTTGAAGGGTAAACAGACAGAAGCCTGCTGCCGATGCCGCTTCCATCCCATTTTGCAGCATCACCGTCAGTTCCGGCTTACCTTTAGGTGTCTGGGCATCCATTCCAACAACACCCACTGACTCCATCAGGGCCAGGTATCCGCCATTTAAATGACAGCCGCCACGGTTAGAGGTTGCGTAACCCAAACCCATACCAGTAGACCGCCGTGGTTCGTATGCCGCCAGTTCCAGGCCTTTGGCGTGAATGGCAAATTCTTTACCACCGTATTTTTCACTCAGCACTTTACTGCCTTCAGCCAGTTCAGCATAAATGCCTTCTTTATTCGCTATTTTTTCAATCACTTCAAGAATATTATCAGTGTTCCCAAAAGACAAACCGAAATCTTTAATCCCTTTTTCCTGAAGCTCCATGGCAAACGCCAGTGTCCCACCCAGGGAGATCGTATCCATACCCAAGAGGTCAGCATGATAATTAACAGTGTTGATAAATTCCAGATTATTGTTGCCAATATTCGAACCAAATAAGCCTAACGTTTCAAATTCTGGTCCTTTAACTTCTTTATCACGAACCATAACCCGCCGTTCACACCGGATCGGACAGCTGACACAACCGCCATTGCGGGTCAATAAAGTTTCAGTCAGGGTTTCACCACAAAAATCTTCTGCCTTTTCAAAAACCCCATTGCTAAAATTTCGGGTTGGTAAAGCGTGCGAAGCATTTGCCTTGTTGACCAATCCACCACTGCCATAGCTGGGCAGTGCATGACCGGTCATCGGATGTTTCTTTAAAAATCTGACCCATTTTTTGACATAATCATTAAATTTCTGGGGGTTGGCTACTTCGGTTTTTTGAGTTCCGTAAGCGACAATCGCTTTAATCTTCTTGGCCCCCAATACAGCCCCGGCCCCACAACGACCGGCCACACGCTCACCAGATACTGCGCAGGCATAGCGGACCAGATTTTCCCCAGCTGGTCCAATAACCAGTTTACCATAGGTCTTAGGAAATTTTTCCTGAACTTCTTCCGAATCCAGTCCCCAAAGCTCTGGAGTTTTTTTAATCGCAATTTGGCCATCAATCACTTCAATGGTAACCGGTTCCTCGGCGCAACCAGTGATAATCAGACCATCAAAACCCGAGCGCTTAAGCATGACCCCGAACTGGCCCCCGCAGTTGGAGGAAGCAATCCCTCCTGTCAGCACATTTTTAAAGGTCATATTAAAACGGCTTGACGAAGGTGCTCCAGAACCGTTTAGAGGCCCGGTATTGACAATCACCATACTTTCAGGTGAAAAAACATCCAGTTTAGCCGGTGTTAAATCGGTTAACAGTTTTGCCCCCATAATTTTCCCACCCAGACACTCTTTAAAAAGCTTTTCGCTGATCGGATATGGGGTCACGCTATTGTCACTTAAATTGATGATTGCATACTTTGGCAGATTCATACACTTGCTCCTCCTGTCATGGTAATGGCCTGCAGTGGACAAATATCCTCGCACATTCCACATCCCACACATTTTTTCTCATCTTCCAGACAGGCGAATACATCAATATCTCCTGTAAATTGAGGCTTTGATATTGCCAGACAATCAAACGAACAAATATCCACGCACATCGAACAGGCACTGCATGAATTTTTCTGAATTAACGGTTTTTTCCAGTCTTGTTTTGCCACCTTTTTCAAAATCTGATTATTTTGATCTGAAACTGCGTTCTTTGGACAAACCTTGCCGCATACCCCGCAATCGACACATCTGATCTGATTAATGCGATGTATTTCTTTTTTCTCGCCATCAATCGCATTAACCGGGCATTTTGTTTTACATGCTCCGCAGCCGATGCATGCTTCACTGATACTATGAGCCATTTTATTACTCCATTTCCATATAAAATCTGTTACTCATCTAAAAAACACACTTGTTATGATAACGTTGTTATTTTATTCTTTTGCTATTATATAATGTAATCGGTTATCAGTCAAATACTTTTCCCTAAATCTTAAGCTTTTTGCAAAAAAATAACAGCTACCGTATCTGGACAATAAAAGCCTTTCAAACTTTTCCTTACCAGACAACTGCAGCTGCCACACTATTGATTTCTTATTTGGACTGGAATTATTTTACCACCGACAAATCAGCTTTTAAGAAAACAGCCATTTTGTCGATTACCAGTTCACTAAGGGTTTCAAATGCGATATCAATTTCGCGCAGATTATTACTATGTTCCAGATTAATTATCCCGTGGAGCAGGGCAAAAAAGGACACAATATCGTACTCATTTGCTTCAACCCCCTGATAATCGGCAAGTTCACTGACGCACTTGCTCCAGAACTCGTAAAAGTGAATCCCTACCTCTTTCTCACGTTCAGCGATTTCTTCAAGTTCGCTTCCAACATAATCCAGCCTACGCGGCGTTCTTGCACTTAGCATAATTTCATAATAATTGGCATTTTCAGTAGCGAAATGAATAAAAGCACGACATACTTTTTTAAACCGATCCAGCGGATTGCTACCTTCACAATAGGCATCTTTAATCTCCTGATGAAGTAAAGCAAATCCATATTCAACTATATTAAAGTAAATTTCTTCTTTATTGGTAAAATAATAATAAATCTTAGTCGCAGAAATGCCACAACGGGACGCAACCAATCGCATCGTGAGATTATTGTAACCTTGTTCCGAAATTATATTAAGGGCTACTTTTAATATTTTTTTCTTTTCGATTTCAATCTCTTCTGGGGTTTTCGGTTTTGGCGGCATAATAATTCTCCTTTTGCTCTAATTGTAACTTAGTTCTAGTATAAACACTAAGCTAATTATTGTCAACTTATGAGAAAGTAGAATTTGGATTTTTAGAGAAATATTATCAACGATTTATGTGCAATTGTCACAGAAGAATTTTTCGGTCTGTGCTATAATTAAAAAAATATACATACGAAAAAGGAGACTTATATGGCAAAAGCAACAATTCAAAGTGGAGTTTGTGGTTTCAAAACAGAAGTAACCGCCCAAAAAACGGACGGCTTTGATGTTAAACTGGACATCGTATCCGAATGTCCGGCCTTTAAAGATTTATCAGATCAGTTAGGTGAAGTAGACGGCATGACATGCATTATGGATAAAATTGGCGAAGGCCCAGTTTATGAAGCCTGTCGCATTAATTGCAAACACAGTGCCTGCCCAGTTCCAATGGGCATTTTAAAAGCGGTGGAAGTAGAAGCCGGCCTGGCTCTGCCGAAAGATGTAACGGTCAATATTACAAAATAATTTTTTAATCCAAAAGCGAATCAATCGTTCAGGACTTTCAGACCGATTGATTCGCTTTTGTCCCCTTTATAAATCTTCAAAATCAGACAGCACACTTATCTAGCAATTTAAAAACTGTTCCGATAACAAAGACTTGGCAATCTGGATTTTTAAAGCATTATTCTAAAAGTATTCTCATAAAGAAATCTCAGAACTATTGCAGATATTTTGACAATTCCTTTTGGACACCATTGGTAGTAACTGAAAGCAGCAGCTTTATAAACTTTTCTTTTGGAATAACCTTTTTTTCCGCATACCACCTGCTGATCGTCGAAAGCATGGCTGCACTCTGATATTCCATCAGATAGCGAACCTCTATCACCTCTTCATCACTTAAATCCTTATATATCGATAAAACCACCGGTGTCAGTTTTTTAAGCAGTTTATTGCGAAAGAGCGGGTCCCCCTGTTCCCCTAAAAGAATCGGTAAATACTTGCTGTTTTTTTCAAATAATGTTAAGACTGAGTTTAACAGTACCTCCCCAATGGAGGCCCTATTTTGAATGATTTGCTCCAGTATCAGTTCTTTAAAATCTTCTGTACTCACCGTCCGTTCCTCAATTTCTTCCAGCACTTCATAAACATCTTTAAAATAGTCATAGAAAGTAGACCGGTTATAGCCGGATAGAAGACAAATTTCTTTAACAGTAATTTTTTCAATCCTCTTGTGACAATACAGACTCCAGAATGCTTCAATTATTTTCTCTTTTGTTGCCCATGCCTTTGGTGACAGCTTTTTTTCCATAGTATCCTCATCTTATTCATTACTTGATGATTTTATTATAGGTCCTAGCTGAATTTTTCACAAGAAAATCCGACAGATCAGGGCAAGTTGTCGGTTGCAATTAAAAACCCTACTGCATAAAATAATGATAGAAAAACTTTAAGGAGGCAAGTATGCAAATAAAGGTCCATACTATCGAAAAATCATTTAAAAAACAAAAAGTCCTTCAAAATATTGACTTCACTATCGAAAGCGGTCATATCTTCTGCCTGCTGGGAGCATCGGGATCGGGAAAAACGACTCTATTAAGAATTATTATGGGAGCTTTAAAAGCCGATTCCGGCAACGTAACTATTGGTGAGTTGAGCGTTCCTGACAGAAGTCTTTTATCCACTATCGGTTATATGCCCCAAAACGATGCCCTATATGACGAACTGACTGTCTGGGAAAATCTCCGTTTCTTCGCCGGTCTTCATAAAATCAAACGGTCAGATTTTATGAAAGCAGCTCAGTCCCTGCTTGAAATCACAGAAATGACCGAGTTCCGGGATAAGCTGATCCGTGATTGTTCCGGTGGGATGAAAAAACGGGCATCACTGATGGTCGCTCTCCTCCACCAGCCAAAACTGCTCCTTCTTGATGAGCCCACAGTGGGAGTCGATCCGGTCCTTCGACGAAAGATCTGGAATCATTTAAAAAGTCTGAAAGCGAATGGCGCTACAATTGTGGTCACGACCCATGTTATGGATGAGGTCTATCAGTGTGATAATGCCGGCTTGATTCGCAACGGCCAGATTGTTGCCCTGGATACCGTCGACAACCTGATCGCTTCTACTAAAAACAGCAATATTGAAGAACTTTTCTTTACCACTTTATCAGAAAGCGAGGCCTTATCATGAGCAGTATAATTAAACGAATATTAACCCAGATGAAAAACGATAAACGTTCAGTCGGCCTGCTTTTGTTTGCCCCCCTGCTGGTCATCACCTTATTGTACTTCATTCTGGATGACTCCTCTTATATCCCCCAGATTGCCGTTTTTGATATTAGTGACGCACTGATAACCGAACTTGCTCAAGATGCCGATCTAATTACTCTGAAAGAACTTCCAGAAAACGACAATTATCTGGAGGAAAATAACATCGATGCCCTTTTCTATACCGATGCCAATAGTCTTAATTTATTAATGTTGGAACAAAATTCTAAGTCTGCCGCGGCCCTTAAAGCCATTACTGATGCCAGTCAGGCCCTGCAAAAGAATTCTCCAAATCAGATTGACATCAGCTACGTCTACGAAACTGACAGCGGAAACCTTTTAGATTCCATGTCCTATGTAATTCTTGGTGTAATCTCTTTCTTCTTTGTCTTCATCCTTTCTGGGATGTCTTTTGTCCGGGAACGATTTGGCCAGACCCTGGAAAGAATGCTGATGACACCTATCAGCCGAATTGATATTATTGGAGGTTATACCCTGGGCTACGGGATCCTGGCGGCAGTCCAAAGCGTCGTTATTATTCTGTATTCGTCTTACGTACTGACTATCCATAACCAGGGTTCTGTGGCTCTAAGTATTCTGGTTATGATCCTGATGGCTTTCTCCGCTGTATCCGTAGGCGCTTTGGTTTCAATTTTTTCCAATAACGAATTACAGCTGGTTCAGTTTATTCCGGTGGTGGTCATCCCTCAGATCTTCTTCTCAGGCCTGATCCCAATTGACACCATCCCCTTTGGGCTGGGTAATCTCTGCTATATCACCCCTATCTATTACGGTTGTACCGCCCTGCAGAAAATTATGATTCAGGGCAAGGGGTTTTTTGAGATCTGGCCCTGGTTGTTAGGTTCATTTATTTATATTGTCGTTTTATTTACCGTCAATGTTATCGCACTTAAAAAATACCGGAGTATCTAGACCAAGCCTTTTACAGATAAAAATGATTTGCGTTTTTCCACACCAAATTATAGACGCGCCTTTTTTAACAATGGCCTCTATCTGTGCTATAATGGCAAAAAGATATTTAGTAGCCATAATCCAGTTTGCTATACTGAAAACCCAGGCTCTAAGGAGGAAAAAATGCTCTTACAAAAGGAAAGAGAAGACGTGGTCCGCTATTGCCGGAAACTGATAGAAGCCGGACTGACCAAAGGAACAGGCGGCAATATCTCTATTTTAAACCGAGAAAAAAGCCTGATGGCCATGAGCCCCAGCGGCATGGATTATTTTGAAACCGATCCCGAAGACATCGTAGTAATGGATGTAAAAGAAGGCCGCATCGTCGATGGCAAAAGAAAGCCTTCCAGCGAACATGAACTGCACCGGATTTTTTATATCAAACGAGATGACATCAATGCAGTAGTCCACACCCATTCGGTCTATTCAACCGTTCTGGCAACTCTCAGAGAAGGTCTTCCGGCCAGCAGCTACCTGGTTGCCCTGGCTGGTCTTGATGTTCGCTGTGCAGATTATGTAACCTTTGGCACCAACCAACTGGCCAAAGTCACTTTTGAAGCAATGATTGACCGGTACGCTGTTTTTATGGCCAACCACGGTCTTTTAACCGGCAGCAGGGATATTCTCAACGCTTTTAATATCGCCGAAGAAATTGAGCACTGCGCCGAAATTTATGTCAAAGCCCGGTCTATCGGTACTCCGGTCATTCTCGATGAAGCGGAAATGACTAAAATGATTCAGATTTTTAACAAGTCTTACGGGCAGAAAGTTGCCAAGGCGGATATGGAATAGGAAAATTTTAAGAGCAGTTCAGCGCCTCGGCCTGGACTGCTCTCTTATGTAATGCATTTATTTTATGAATCCATAAAAACAATCTTTATTCATACTATAAAACTTTCTGACTTGGGTATATATCCCTTATCAGCCAACCGGAGGTATTTAGATGAAACATTCCAATGAACCTGATATAAATCTTTTGAAAAATCTCCTAGGGTGTGTCTGAAAAGTCAAAACACCAATTATTTTGACAAAAGCCAGATGCCAGCAATGTAAACAAAGCTACAAAACGAAGATGCCAGCTTGTCATAACGAGTCGCAACTCTACGAAAATGTTTGATTTTATTGAAAAAGCATTCAACCAGATGGCGTTCTTTATAAAGCCACCAGTCACAGTCCCAGGGTTCTTTGGTGTTTGACTTTGGCGGAATTGTATAGGTTGCACCCTGTGAAGTGATATAAGTCCGGATCTCTTTAGTTCCATAAGCTTTATCACCCAAAATGTTGGCATTTTTGATTTCAATGTTTGCCAGTAGACCAATTGCAGCGGTATTATCGCTAATCTGGCCGCCTGAAAGTTCAAAGTGAATCGGATTACCCAGAGCGTCGACGACTGCGTGAATTTTAGTCGTGTTACCGCCCCGGCTTTTACCGATGTATTGATTCACTTCTGCATTTACAGCCCCTTTTTAGCACCAGCACTGTGCTGATGCGCTTTTACAATGGTTGAATCAATGCTGAGATTTTCAAAGTCAGCATCGGTATTTAAGGCATGAAAAATATTTGCCAGTGTTTCGTCATCACGCCATTTACAGAAACGGCTGTAGACCGTTTTCCACGAACCAAAACGTTCGGGAAGATCTCGCCACGCAGCACCACTTCGCGCAATCCATAAAATTGCGTTGAAGATTAACCGATTATCTTTTGGCGGTCGACCAGTTTTCGCTTTGGGAAATAAAGCTTTAATCTGTTCCCATTGTTCGTCTGTAATTTCATAGCGTTTTGATGGCATTATCGTGCTCCCAACGTTTTGGTTTTATTTTAAAACGCATTGTGGTGATTGTAAAGATTTTGTTTTCAGACACGCCCTAGCTTTTTACATCACTGTTCGATTCAAAATATTATAGTCACTCAAGCGTTCTTTTAATCTATTTATATTATATTTAATGTTATTTATAAACTTTTACAGGATAATCCACCTTCTCACACCATTATAGTTTGCATGATAAACCAAATACCATAGTTATCCTCCTCGTTCTTTCCTCGTAGATAAAGTCCGTATAATGGTGTAAAAAGAAAATGAGCCAAGAGCTCAAACCTCGGTTAAAATAAAAGTACCACCCAATACCTAATCGAGGAGATGAACAAATGGCTCAATTAAATATTACACTGGACACAGAACTTTTGCACGGACTTTTTACAAAAGATTCCCGGGATGAGGCTTTTTCAAAGCTTCTGGAAACAATTCTTAACCAGGTGCTTGTAGCGCAATCGGCTGAGCAACTTGGTGCTGAACGCTATGAGCGATGCGAGGATCGGACAGCTTACCGTAACGGTTTTAGGGATCGTGAATTAACAACGCGAATCGGTGGTATCACCCTGCGGATCCCTCGTCATCGTAACGGCGAATTCAGCACGACGATGTTTCAGCGCTACCAGCGGAGCGAGCAGGCTCTGATGCTGGCAATGATCGAAATGGTCATTAATGGGGTTTCAACCCGCAAAATCGAAAACATTACAGAAGAACTTTGTGGCCAGAGCTTTTCAAAATCAACAGTTTCAAAGCTGTGTGAAAATCTGGATCCGGTAGTAAACGGTTTTCGTAACCGAACGCTTGAAAAGCATTATCCATTTATAATTGTGGATGCTTTATATCTCAAAGTTCGCGAAGACAGCAGAGTCCGGTCAAAAGGTCTATTGGTAGCAACCGCAGTCAACGAAAATGGCAATCGTGAAGTAATTGGTTTTCAGCTGAATGATACCGAAACAGAATCAAGCTGGGGAGATTTTTTTCAAAATCTCAAAGAGCGTGGTCTGACAGCCGTTGATCTGATAGTATCCGATAATCACAAAGGACTTGTAAATGCGATTAAAAAACATTTTCAGGGATCCACCTGGCAGAGATGCCAGACACATTTCTCAAGAAATGTACTGGATAAAACGCCCAAAAATCAGCAGTCCGAATTGAAATCCTATCTGAAACGCATCTACAATGCAGTAAATATTGAAGATGCCCGCAACCTGCTGAAAGACACACTGAGACATTTTGAATCCAAAGCACCAAAAGCGATTGAAATACTCGAAGAAGGTTTTGATGATGTGATGGCTGTAATGAGTCTTCCTGAGAAATACCGGAAAAGACTGCGCACAACCAACAGTATCGAACGACTCAACGAGGAAATCAGGCGTCGTGATCGCGTGATCCGCATTTATCCCAACGAAAAATCGGTTATCCGTTTACTGGGTGCGCTGCTTATGGAACAGGATGAAAAATGGTCTTCCGGCAGAAAATATCTGGATATGCAGGATTACTATGAATTTTTAAAAGAACAGACGGCTGCTGTTTCATCAGCAGCCTAGTTAAACCCACCGAGGTTTTTACACACTATTTTGGACTTGACTTTCCTCGTATGAACAGATATTTAAAAAATAGTACTTAAACATCTGTAAATACTCTGTTTAAGATCAAATAAATCGGGAATATTAAAATAAACCATTCAAACAAGCATCTTTAAACTTTTCATACATTTGCACTTTTATAATAGTTAACGATGCTAAATTAAAAATTCTTTAAAAAAGGAGTGAGAATAATGGAAGAAAAAGACTTCAAAATGGGAATGAGACTGTCAACAAAGCTCATTCTAATGACACTGCTGATTGCGTTCGGTATGGCAGCTGTACTAGGAATTTTTGCCGTCATTCGCGGCAGTGATACCGTTACAAGCCAATATGAAATTCAATCTAGTATGTACGTTGAAGAAAGCGCCGCCCATATTGGGGCATTAATCACTGGTAATTTAACGACTCTGGATCAAATCGCTAAACAAAGTGGCATAGTCGGTATGGACTTTGCCACACAATCAGCATCATTGACACAAGAAGTGACAAATCTCGGCTATGAGGATATGGCTGTTGTCGGTCTTGACCGCCATGGTCAATACATCATCAGTGGTGGTGAATTTGATCTGGGTGATGAATTCTGGTACGAGGAAGCTTATGCCGGTAATTTAAGCATTTCTGATGTATCGATCAGTCTGGTTACAGGACAGCCTGCTGTTTTTGAAGTAGCTCCAATTAAAAATAACGGGTCTGTAGTCGGTATCCTGCTCGGTCGCCGAAGCCCAGATTTTATGACAGATGTTGTCACCAGTCTCGGTGATGGCGAAACTCAATACGGAATGGTCATCAGCCAGAACGGCGTAATGATGGCCCACCCCAACCCGGAGCTGGTTATCAATCAAACCAATGTCTATGACAATATTGAGGTTGACGGTCCTCAAGGTATGGGTGCACAGCTTCAGGCTCTCGACTCCAGCGTAATCTCTTCTTTTGAATATATTTATAACGGCGACATAAAACTTGCCAACGTAGCCCCAATTCCGGGAACCAGCTGGCAGTTGATCATTACTCAATCAGAAGAATCCATGCTGGCGCCAATTAACGCACTGAAAAATGGGATTCTTCTAATTGTGGGCCTAGCCTGTATTATTGCTGCGATAATCTCATTTATCGTTTCCCGAAGAATCGCTAAACCGGTTATTGCTGCCAATGATATGATTAAGGAAGTCAATCTCGGCCATTTAAGCCATCGTGTTCAGGTAACAACTCGGGATGAAGTTGGTGAGTTAAGCACCTCGCTTAATCACCTGACTGATTATTTGCAATTCCAGGTTCTGGGGCTAATGAACAAAATTTCTGCGGGCGATGTCATCGGTCTTCAGTTTGAAGCTGCAGATTCTCAAGATGAGGTTGCTCCAGCACTTAAAAATACCGTTGATACTATTCAAGCCCTGATTAGCGAAGCAACCGGTCTTTCCGATGCTGCCAAAGCTGGTCAATGGGAAACCCGGGGTAATGCCGATGCCTTTGAAGGCGGGTTTAAGGATATTGTTCAGGGCGTTAATGAAACCCTGGATATTGTCGTTGATCAGATGGTCTGGTATGAATCTATTCTGGATGCTGTTCCCTTCCCAATCCACGTTACCGATAATGATATGAAATGGACCTTCATGAATGCCGCCTTTGAAGACACGATGATCAGAAACAACGTTTTAACCGATCGTAAATCTGGTTATGGCATGGATTGCTACAACGCCAACGCCGATATCTGTCAGACTGAGGGCTGTGGTATCAGACGACTGGTTGATCAGGGGTTGACCGACAGCTATTTTGAATGGGACGGACGTTATAACAAGCAGGACACAGCATATCTTAAAGATAAAAACGGTAAAAATGTCGGCTTCGTAGAAACTGTCACGGATTTGACTCAGATGATCTCAGTCAGCAATTTCACCAATGCTGAAGTCAAAAAGCTGGCTCAAAACCTTGATGGTCTGGCCAAAGGAAATCTTGACTTTGACCTTTCCTTAGAAGAAAGCAATGAATACACAACTGAAGTCAGTGCACAGTTTTTAGAAATTCAAAACAATCTGGGTGAAGTCAAAAATTCAGTTGAAAGACTGATTAACGATGCTACCATGATGGCGCTTGCCGGTATCCAGGGGGATTTAGATACTCGAGCTGATGCCAGTGCCCATCAGGGCGAATTTGCAGAGATTGTTGTCGGTCTCAATGGTATTATGGATGCAGTGGTGGCTCCGATCAAAGAAGCCAGTGCGACGCTCAAAGAACTGTCACAGGGAAATTTAAATACTGGCATGACCGGTCACTACAATGGAGATTACGTTCAGATAAAAGACGATATGAATCAGACTGTCAGCTTCCTCAAACGCTATGTGGATGAAATTACCACCACCCTATCAGAAATCGGTCAGGGTAATCTGGATATCGAAATAACCGCTGAATACCTCGGTGACTTCCAATCCATCAAAGATTCTTTAAACCGTATTGCCAACGAATTAAGCACCACCCTCTCAGCTATCGGTGATGCCTCCAGTCAGGTGGAAGCCGGTGCCAATCAAATCTCAGATGGTGGTCAGGCATTGTCGCAAGGGGCCACTGAACAGGCTGCCGCCATTGAACAACTCAACGCTTCGATGGATGAAGTAGCCAGCGATACAGGACGGAATGCCACCAATGCCAACCAGGCCAATACTCTATCCAACGATGTGAAAGATAGTGCTGAGGCGGGTAATAATCAGATGAATGAAATGGTTGGAGCCATGACAGAAATCAATGAATCTTCCAATAACATTTCAAAAATTATTAAGGTCATTGATGACATCGCCTTCCAGACCAATATTCTGGCTCTCAACGCCGCTGTCGAAGCAGCACGAGCCGGTCAGCATGGTAAAGGATTTGCTGTTGTAGCAGAAGAAGTCCGAACCTTGGCTGCCAGAAGCGCCGAAGCCGCCCGGGAAACCACTGATCTCATTGAAGGCTCAATTCATTCAGTTGAATCCGGTACCGCTATTGCCAATCAAACTGCCGAAAGCCTGAAAGAAATCCTTGATAAGATCGAATCCATGAGCAAATTGGTTGGCGAAATCGCCAACGCATCCAATGCTCAGGCGACCAAGATCAATGAAATCAACCAGGGTATCGATCAGGTCTCCACGGTCGTCCAGACCAACTCGGCAACAGCCCAGGAAAGCGCCGCCGCCAGCGAAGAACTCTCTGGTCAGGCTGAACTTTTAATGAGTCGGGTTGCCGCTTTTAAACTAAAATCAAACACTAAAAATACTGCCTATAGCTCCGTATCAAGGCAAGCGTCATCTGTAAAAACCGCTCCCCTGGAGTATGAAGAAGAACCCAGTATAAAGCTTGATGATTTTGATTTTGACAAATATTAAGAAAAAGGACGATTCTGAAATATTTCAGAATCGTCCTTTTCTCTTGTTTTAACTCACTTATGCGTCTTGGCATCAGATAGAAAACTACCAACCTGATTATTTTACTAGTCAGAAAGTGGTCACTACTCAGAACTCATTATTTAAGTTTAAAATCCGATACCATGCTTTCCAGGATTTGCGCTTGCGAGGCAATTTGCTGACTGGCTGAAGCACTTTCTTCAGCCGTTGCGGTATTTCTTTGTGTTACTTCGGCAATCTGATCCACCCCAATGTTAATCTCATTAATAGCTGTCGCCTGCTCATTTGAAGCTTGGGCGATCTGGCCTACAATATCTACTGCATCCGAGATCCCTTTGACAATTTCTTCTAATGATTCAGCTGTAATTTGGGCCATCTTGTTGCCTTCTTCAACTGTCTCTACTGAAGATTCAATTAATTCAGTCGTTTCCTTGGCTGCCTGAGCACTTCTAGCCGCCAGCGTTCTGACTTCCTCAGCGACTACCGCAAACCCTTTACCATGTTCACCAGCACGGGCAGCTTCGACGGCTGCATTGAGGGCCAGAATATTAGTCTGAAAAGCAATATCGTCGATTACTTTTATAATCTTGGCAATGCCCTGAGAAGACTCACTGATCTGATCCATTGCCGCAAGCATCTCACTCATCTGCTCATTCCCGCTTTGCGCCTCTTTCCGAGCCTTCTCCGACAACTCATTGGCTTTATTGGCATTAACCGCATTTTCCCTGGTTTGAGATGCAATTTCAGTGATGGTAGCAGAGATTTCCTGAATGGAACTGGCCTGTTCAGACGATCCTTCCGCCAGACTCGAGCTGGCATCAGCGATCTGTTCTGTTCCTGCTTCAACCTGGCCCGACGCCGACTGTATCTCTGAAAGCACCTGATTCATCTGTTCCAATATATGATTGATGGAATCTTTCAGCCTCATAAAATCGCCCATAAACAGTCCGTTTATTTCGCCGGTAAAATCCTTTTCCGCCATCTGTCCTACCGTTTGGGTGATTTCTTCAATATAACCGTTAATGGCTCTAACACTATTTCCCAAGCTCATATTAATCATCTGATACATCATCGCAATGGATTCCGTATCTTCATCATATTCTGCGTCATCAATCGAAATACTCAAATCACCAACTGCCAGACGGGACAGATTAGATACCAGTTTTTCTACTTCACGTTCCTGATAATCTGAAACTTTTTTAGCCAGTTCAACCTGCTTTTGAACCTCTTTGGCCTGTTCATCAGCCTGGTCGGCAATCCGTTTTTGGATATCCGCCTGTTTCTCAGCTTCAAGCATCTGGTCTTCAATCAGTTTTGCCTGGTCTTCAGCTTTGAGCTGAGCCTGCTGGGATTCCAGCTGGGCATTTTTAATTTCAGTCTGATCGACAAGAATTTCCATCTGGCCAACCAGGTTTCCATCATAATCCTCGACCGGTGTGTTGAAAGTTGCATAGTTGGCATTTCTAATTACGACTTCATCTTCCACAGTTTCTCTTTCCGCCAGCGCCTTTCGGCCCGGACAGGATTCGGAATCACAAAGGTCTGTCTGCAGCAGCTCGTAACATTTCTGGCCCAGGATTTGCTCTGCGCTTGTTCCCACCGCTTTAACTCCCGCCTGATTAACAAATTTAATCTGATAATCGGTATCCATTAGGATAGTCGGGAAGGGAATAGCATCCAGCCGCTTGACAAAGACATCCACCAGACCGTTTATATCTGTAATCAAATGCCCATAAGCACCTTCATACTGACTTATATCCCCACGTTTCGTATGATCTCCAACCATGGTCGCTTGAGTAATCGTCTCTACATCATTGATCACACCTTTGAGTACATTTACTGTTTCTGAAAAAGCGTTCGCAACTACACCAATTTCATCATTAGACTGCATATCCATGGCAATATCAAAGTCACCTCTTGCCACACTGCCAGCAATCTCTGAAATCTTTTTAAGCGGTCTTCTAACCATCTGATTAATCAATAGTGTTAATAAGATAAAGACTATAACCGCTATGGCGGCTGCAATCCCATAAATCACTGTTCTGGTCTGCTGTATCTGGGCCAAAACTTCCGTCCGATCATTGATTACCTTAATATAGCCTTTTACCTCTCCACTGTAATCGGTAAAGGGGATCAGAACAACTCCTGCACTGCTTCCCTCTTCCACAATATATTCAATTTCTCCATTATAAAGACTTTCAGTTACAGCTGGCTCCAGGGGCCAGTTATCGGTCTCCTGAGTACCTGCCAGAAAAGGAATCGTTCCATCTTCTACTGCTTCAGTATCAAAGAGATAGATAAAATAAGCCTCACCGCCGAATTGCTCCTGAGTTGAGGTCAGGAACGTATCATCAAAGCGGTTGCCAAATTCAACGGACCCAATCGCTTCGCCATTATAAAACATAGGTACAACCACCCGGACGCCATAACCGGCAACACCACCTTCAAGACCCATGACAGTTTGACCAGTTGCATTAGCTTCATTAACTGTCTGACGAATATCATAGAGACTGTCTCCGTACTTTTCCGGGCTGTGCAGCCGTAAAAAGGAGGTAGAATCCGGTAGATGAAACTGAAACTGATAGATCTCATCTTTGAGCAGGTCATATCTGGCACTGTATAATTCAAGCAGCCCCTCTCTGTCCCGTTCATAAAACAGCCGCTGGGTTTCCGGATCATTGGCAATCACTTCCACCGCAATCTTAATGGCATCTACTTCACTATCCAGAGCGCTTAAAACTGACTGCCCCAAAAGAAGACCGGCCTCTTCTTCCCGTTCTGACAGAAGATTTGTGGTATATGTATTACTGATTACTGCCAAAATCAGTACCCCTACCAGAACCACAATGGATACAATTAATGATAGTTTTCTGCTTAAACTCATTTTCGTCCCCTTAAATATTATTATTTATTCTTTTCTAAGAATTAATATCCTACTTTCATTTCGATTTAATTATAATAAATATAAATAACTATTGCAACAGAACAATTTTAAATAAGACTCACATTATCTTTTCAGTTAAATTCAATTATATTGATCTATTCTTATAATTAAGCGCCTTATCTCTAAATAAAAGCCACCAGCAGTTTTTCAATCCAGCAAATAGCTAGATCTAACCGTTAATATCCATGCTTATTTTTTACATATTTTTAACCTTTGAAGCGATGTTTTTACTCTTTTTTACTATATAATTAGAGAAATTGCATCTATTGAAGAATACTTCAATCTTTTTCACTATTCAATGTTATTTTATCAATTCATACGGTATACACATATTATCAATGAAAATAAAGGGAGGCCTTATCATGAAGCTATTTGATAAAAACTCAATCGGATATAAAATCCTCGGCCCGGTGATGATTACCGTCACGCTAGCTCTGCTACTGATCAGTATTGCTGTAACCATTCTAAATATCAATACCGTTAATACGCAAATCGAAATGCAAAGTTCTATGCGTCTCGATCAGATCATGGCTGATTTGGAAAACACGCTTGACAGCCATGGTCAAATGGTTAACAGTTTCGGAACTTCCTTAGGCCTTACTGGCTCCTCCATTCCTACAGGAGACTACGAACAGCTTCTCTCCAGTCAGGTTGAACTGACCGATGATACCTTTGGTGTCGGGGTTTTTTATGACTACTACGCTTACAACCCGGAAATAAAATTCTTTGGACCCTATGCTTATCGCGATGGCGATTCCGTTGCCTATGCAGAAGATTTGTATAGTACCGATGAATATGATTATCCAAATCAGGACTGGTTTTTGGTCGGGGAAAATGCTGGCGGCGAGCTAGCCTGGTCTGAACCTTTTTATGATGAACTCTCTGGTATAACCATGGTAACTGCGGCCAAGGCCTTTTATGATAGTTCCGGGAATTTTTCAGGGGTTGTAACCGGTGATATCGATTTATCCAATCTTCAGCAAATCATCTCAGATATTAATATTGGCAATACCGGTCATGCCTTTTTGCTTGACAGTTCCGGTCTTTATATTGCCGATCAGGATAGCTCTAAAATTATGAGTGTGAATATTACGGAAGATCCAAACTCAAGTCTGGCCGCACTGGGTG